>NZ_DATAGM010000228.1:0-2268 GCF_036263695.1 Phenylobacterium sp. | reverse complement strand
CCTCTACCAGCTGGCTCACATGGTCTATCCGGCCATCTTCGTCCTCTACATGGGCCACCGCTACGGCTGGTCGCCGGCGCTGATCGGCCTCAGCATGATGGTCTCGGGCATCCTGGGCGTGCTGGTGCAGACCTTCCTGGTCGGGCCGACGGTGCAGAGGGTGGGCGAACGCGGCGCGCTGCTGCTGGGCGCCGCCTGCGGGGCCACGGGCATGGCCATCTACGGCTGGGCGCCCGCGCCTTGGGCCTACTTCGCCGCCATGCCGTTCGCGGCGTTGATGGCGCTCGTGATCCCAGGTCTCCAGGGGATGATGACCCGGCGCGTCGGACCGCATGAGCAGGGCCAGCTGCAGGGAGCGAACCAGGGGCTGACCGGGATCGCCGCGCTGGCGGGCCCGGTTCTGTTTGGCCTGACCTTCGCCTGGTCGCTGCGCCACGAGGCGCTGCTGCAGGCGCCGGGCCTGGCCATTTACATCGCCGCCGGCCTGATGGTGCTGGCGTTCGTCATCGCGCTGCGGACCGCCAGGGCGCCGCGGCCGGAGCTTTCAAAGGAGCTAGTCGGATGAGCGAGGAAATCGTCTTCTATCACAATCCGCAGTCCCGGGCCGCGATGGTCCACATGATGCTGGAGGAGTGCGGGGCGAACTACCGGATCGTGCCGATCGACTTTTCCAAGGGCGAGCACAAGACGCCGGACTTCCTGAAGCTCAACCCCATGGGCAAGCTGCCGACCATCGTCCACAGCGGCGTGGTGGTGACCGAGACCCCGGCGATCATCGCCTACCTGGCCGACCTCTATCCGCAGGCGGGTCTCGCCCCGCCGATCGGGGATCCGGCGCGGGGGACCTATTACCGCTGGCTATTCTTCGGCGGCAGCTGCTTCGAGCCGGCGATCCTGGACACCGCCACCAAGCGGCCGGCGCCGGATCCCGGCATGGCCGGCTACGGCAGCTACGAGCACGTCCTGAACGCCCTGAAGACAGCGCTGACGCCGGGGCCCTGGCTGCTGGGCGAGCGCTACAGCGCCGCCGACGTCTATGTGGGCTCGGAGCTGAACTGGGCGATGATGTTCGGCGCCCCGGGCCTGAAGGGCGAGAAGGTGTTCGACGACTACGTCGCCAGGATCACCGCGCGGGAGGCCTACAAGAAGGTCGCGGGCGCCGCGGCGGTCGCCTAGGCCTCGATGTACGCGCGCCTCAGTCTGGGTAGCGGCGGGCGGCGTAGAGCTCGGCTTTAAGGCCCTCTTCACCGACGCACGATTCAACTCGCCTCATGAAGTCTGCTCGTACCCAGCCCGCGTTCGACCACGGCGCCGCCCTGCGCGTCCCCCCGGCCCACGACTCCCGCAGCTGGGGAAAGCTGTGGCAGTGGCTTGGCGAGGACGGCCAGGCGGTGGAGGAGCCGGGCACGGTTCGGGTGGCGACGCCGGACGGCTGGGCCATCGCCTGCCCCGGCGACTGGATCGTGCTGTCGGTGAGCGGCCGCTTCTACGTCGCCCACGGCCGGCGATCGCTCGACGCCTGAGGTCTTGCGCCTCATCCGAGGGAAACCGATCTAGGAGACGCCGAGCTGCGCAGGCGCGCAGCCGCAACTTCCTTATGGGCCCCGCCGTGACCGAGCCGCGCAAGACATTGCAGGAGCTGTTGGGACTTCCCAGCGAGGTCCCACAGATGGACGCCCACGACACCATCAGCCACTTCCGCAGACGGGTGGAGCGGAACAAGACCCGGCGACGGCGCGACGGCGATCCGCCGGCCGCGCTGCCGGTCCCCGCCCTCCCACGAGGTGGCGGCGGCCTCTGCGGCGGCGCGACGGCGCCGATCCCGCCCCCCGACCAGCTCGCCGACGCCGTCCGCTGACCGCGGCTCGTTCAGCTCGCCTTCATGGCGCCCGAAATATCGAGGCAGTTCCGCCCGCTACATCGGCTTCCTAGGAGATTCCATGCGCGCGCGCCGCGTCCTGATCCCGCTCCTCGCCGCCGCCGCCGCGACCTCGCCGGCGGCCGCCCAGCCCGCCATGTCCAGCCCGACCCGCGCGGTCCCGGCCAGCGCCGCGGCGCTGAAGACCAGCTTCGCGCCCGTCGTGCAGAAGGCCGCGCCGGCGGTGGTCAACATCTCGGCCAAGCGGCTGGTGCGTCAGACCGACCCCTTCTGGGAGCTGTTCGGCCTCGGCGCGCCGCGGGGGCGGGTCGAAGGCTCGCTGGGCTCGGGCGTGATCGTGCGGGCGGACGGCGTGGTGATCACCAATAACCACGTGGTCCAGGGCGGGC
>NZ_DATAGM010000227.1:0-20906 GCF_036263695.1 Phenylobacterium sp. | reverse complement strand
TATCCCAACGGTCTGGAGCCGCTGGTCCGCCATGTCCGCGATCTCGGGATGGAGTTCGGGTTGTGGGTGGAGCCGGAGATGGCGAACGCCGCATCCGATCTGCTGCGCGAGCGTCCGGACTGGGTGCTCGGCGAGCCCGGCCGGTTGCAGCCGCTGGGGCGCGGCCAATACGTGCTCGACCTGACGCGTCCCGAGGTGAGCGAGGCGATCTTCCGGCAGCTGGACCGGCTGCTTCGAGACCACGCCATCAGCTATCTCAAGTGGGACATGAACCGCGAACTGACCCATCCGGCGAGCGGCGGCCGCCCGGCGAGCCGCAATCAGGTCCTCGCTGCCTACCGGCTGATCGACCGGGTGCGGGCGGCCCATCCCGCCGTGGAGATCGAGTCATGCGCGTCGGGCGGAGCGCGCGCCGACTATGAGATCCTGAGGCGTACCGACCGGATCTGGACCTCGGACTGCAACGATCCGCTGGAGCGGCAGTCCATCCAGCGGGCGTTCTCCATCTTCTTCCCGCCCGAGGTGATGGGGGCCCACGTCGGCCCGGCGGACAGCCACACGACGGCGCGGCGTGCGCACATCGACCTGCGGTGCTTCACGGCGCTTTTCGGGCACATGGGCGTGGAGGCCGACGTGCGCCGGTTCGCCCCTGATGAGCTCGAGGCGCTGCGGGAAGCGATCGCGCTCCACAAGTCGCTGCGGCCCTTGCTGCACGCCGGGCGGCTCGTGCGGCAGGAGGCGCCGGACGCCGCGATCGCCTTCGCCGTTGTCGGTGAGGCCGAGGCGCTCGTCAGCCTGGCGCAGGTGGGGACCCCCGAAGCGGCCGGCGCCGCGCCGCTGCGCGTCCAGGGGCTGGCGCCCGATGTCATGTACGAGGTCAGATTGCTCAACCCGCCCGGCCGTCCCCAGACATCCATGAAAGTCGTCCCCGCCGTGGCTCGGGGAGAGCCGATCACCGCGACCGGCCGGCTGATGGCCCAGGCCGGGCTGCCCACCCCGGTCCTGCGGGCCGGGGAGATCGCCGTCTACCACCTGCGGGCGCTGGCGGCATGAAGCTGGGCGTCTGCTACTACCCTGAACACTGGCCCGAGGCGGCTTGGCCCGAGGACGCCGCGCGCATGGTCGAGCTGGGCATCTCCTGGGTACGCATCGCCGAGTTCGCCTGGAGCCGCATCGAACCGGAGCCGGGCCGCTTCGACTGGGACTGGATGGACCGCGCCGTCGACACGCTGGCGGCGGCGGGTCTCAGGATCGTCATGTGCACGCCGACGGCCACGCCGCCCAAGTGGCTGGTGGACCGGCATCCCGACATGCTGGCGGTCGACGCCGAGGGGCGGCCGCGCGGCTTCGGCTCGCGGCGGCACTATTGCTTCTCCAGCGAGGCCTACCGCGCCGAGTGCGCGCGGATCACGGAGGCGGTCGCCCGCCGCTATGGGCGCCACCCGGCCGTGCAGGCCTGGCAGACGGACAACGAGTTCGGCTGCCACGACACCACGATCAGCTACTCGGCGG
The DNA here is from genome assembly GCF_036263695.1 of Phenylobacterium sp. Taxonomy (GTDB): domain Bacteria; phylum Pseudomonadota; class Alphaproteobacteria; order Caulobacterales; family Caulobacteraceae; genus Phenylobacterium. The sequence continues at coordinate 19,394 of NZ_DATAGM010000227.1, read as the reverse complement.
GCGCCGCGCAGCGCTTCCGGGCCTGGCTCGGCCGGAAGTACCAGTCGCCCGAAGCGCTGAACCGCGCATGGGGTGCCGTATTCTGGTCGCAGGAGTATGGCGCCTTCGATGAGGTTGAGCCTCCAAACCTGACGGTCACGGAGGCCAACCCCAGCCACCGGCTCGACTACAACCGGTTCGCCTCGGAGGAGGTGGCCAGCTTCAACCGGCTGCAGGTCGACATCATCCGGCGTTTCGCGCCGGGGCGCGACGTGACCCACAACTTCATGGGCTTCTACACCGAGTTCGACCACTTCGCGGTCGGCCGCGACCTCGACCTGGCCAGCTGGGACTCCTATCCGCTAGGCTTCCTGGAGCAGTTCTGGTTCTCCGAGGCTGAGAAGCAGCGGTACCTGCGCCAGGGGCATCCGGACATCGCCGCCTTCCACCACGACCTCTATCGCGGGGTCGGCGAGGGCCGGTGGTGGGTGATGGAGCAGCAACCGGGGCCGGTGAACTGGGCGCGGTACAATCCGGCGCCCTTGCCCGGGATGGTGCGGGCCTGGACTTGGGAGGCCTTCGCGCACGGCGCGGAGGTGGTCTCCTACTTCCGCTGGCGCCAGGCGCCTTTCGCGCAGGAGCAGATGCACGCCGGGCTCAACCGTCCCGACCGGGTGCTCGATCAGGGCGGGGTCGAAGCCGCTCAGGTCGCGCAAGAACTCGGGCGGCTCGGCGATCTCGGCCCCTGCCGCCGTGCGTCCGTCGCGCTGGTCTTCAGCTACGAAGCCGACTGGCAGTTCGGGATCCAGCCGCACGCCCAGGGCTTCCGTTGGCTGCGCCTGGCCTTCGAGGTCTACTCGGCGCTGCGCCGGCAGGGCGTTGACATTGACATCGTGCCGCCAGATGCGGACTTCGCCGGCTACAGCCTCGTCGTCGCGCCGTCGCTGCCGACGCTGTCGGAAGAGGTCGTGGCGGCGCTGTCCGCCTCCGGCGCGATGGTCCTCTTGGGGCCGCGGAGCGGTTCGCGAACCCCTGAGGGTCATATCCCCGCCAATCTCGCGCCCGGACCGCTGCAGGCCAAGATGCCGTTCAAGGTGACCAGGATCGAAAGCCTGAGGCCCGGAGCCGGACCTGCGGTCGTCCTGGGCGAGGAGCGGCTTGCCGGCCGCCTGTGGCAGGAGCGGATAGAGACGGCCCTGCAGCCCCTGGCGCGCTTCGACGACGGCGCTCCCGCCTGGCTGGCGCACCAGGGCTGGCACTATCTGGCGACCTGGCCGGAAGCGGACCTGCTCGACCGGGTGGTGTCGCGGGTTCTCGCAGACGCAGGCCTGACCGTGGCGCCGCTGGAGGAAGGTGTGCGCACACGCAGCCGTGATGGCGTACGGTTCGCCGTGAACTATGCGCCGGAGCCGCGTCGCACCCCCGCGCCGAGGGGCGCGCGGTTCCTGTTGGGCGGTCCGGAACTCGGAGCGGCCGGCGTCGCAGCGTGGGTGGAGTAGAAGGCATGAGCACCTCCTTGCCGAAGAGGCGCACGCGGCTGCCGCCGGAGGCCAGGCGCGAGCAGATCCTCGACGAGGCGGCCCGGGTCATCCTAGAAGAAGGGCTGACGGCGGTCAGCATGGAGCGGCTGGCGCGGGAAGTCGGAATCAGCAAGGGCCTGGTCTACAACTACTTCTCTGACCGGGACGCGCTGCTGGCCGCCCTGCTGCTTCGCGAGCAGACCGAGTTGCGCGACCGCGGCATGGCAAGCGCACTGCAGGCGCGAAGCTTCGCCGAGCTGATCCGGCAGACCACGCGCCTGTATCTGGAGCAGACCCGCGACCGCGGGGCCCTCATCGCAGCCCTACTGTCTGATCCGTCGGTCGGCCGGCTGATGGAAGAGGAGAGCCGGGCGGACCGAGATCGCACCTTCCGCTACTTCGTCCGCGCTAGCCGGCGCGAGTACGACCTGCCGCTCGATCGCGCGATCGCGGCGGTCGACATGCTGATGGCGGTCACCGACCAGGCCGGCAAGCTCGTCGCCAGGGGTGAGCTCGGCGTCGACGCCGCCACGGAGATGTGCGTCGAGCTCATCACCGGAGCGCTGGAGAAGCTGGCGCGAAGCGCGGTCCGCTGAATGCTTCCCCAGCGCACCTTCAGATGCTGATCCTGCGACCCTGCCAATAAGGCGCACGAACCGCGGCCCGCTGGATCTTGCCGCTGGCCAGGCGCGGAAGCTCTGCGGCGAAGTCGATCGCCCGGGGGCGCTTGTAGCCGGACAGGCGCTCGCGGACGAAGGCCAGGATCTCCTCGGCAAGTTCGGGGGAGGGACTGACGCCCGCGCGCAGCTCGACCACCGAGCGGACCTCCTCGCCCCATTCGTCGTTGGGCGCGCCGATGGTGCATACGTCCGCCACGGCGGGGTGCAGCCCGACGACATTGTCGATCTCCTGCGGATAGATGTTCACGCCGCCGGAGATGATCAGCTCGGCCGTGCGGCCCGTCAGGAACAGGTAGCCGTCCTCGTCGAGGTAGCCCATGTCGCCGAGGGTGAAGTGGTCGCCTTCGAACAGGCCGTCGGTCTTCTGCGGGTCCTTGTAGTAGCTGAAGCGCGCGCCGGGCTCAGCGCGCAGATAGACCTTGCCGACGGCGCCGGGCGGGCAGGGCGTTCCGCTCTCGTCCAGGACCCGCGCGCCGAAGCTCGGATCCAGGCGGCCGACGCTGCCCGGCTTGCGCAGCCACTCGTCGGAGGTGATGACGAAGCCGCCGCTGCCTTCGGTCGCGGCGTAGTATTCCGTCAGCACGGGACCTAGCCACTCGATCATGGCGCGCTTGGTCTCCACCGGGCAGGGCGCTGCGCCGTGGATGACCATCTTCAGCGAGGAGACGTCGTAGCGGTCGCGCACCGCCTGCGGCAGCTGCAGGAGCCGCTGGAACATGGTGGGCACCATGTGGGTGTGGGTGACCCGGTGCTGGGCGATCAACCGTAGCGCGTCTTCCGGATCGAACTTCTCCATCATCACGACGGGAACACCGGACGCGAGGGGCCAGCGGACGTCCATCAGCAGCGGCGCAGCATGGTAGGCGGGGCCGCAGCACAGCGCGACGTCGTGCTCGGGATCGTAGGCGGCGTAGGTGCCCGGGCCCTGCGGCAGGACCGGCTCCGGCGCACGCTTGTACACGCCCTTGGGCCGCCCGGTGGTGCCGGACGTGTAGAGCATCAGCGTGCCATGCTCCGGGGCCGCAGGATCGGCCGCAGAGGCGGCGGAGAGCGCCGTCTCATAATCTGCGAAACCCTCCGCAGATCCGCCGGCCATCAGCCGCAGGACCAGCGGCGCAGGCGCACACGCCAGCGCGGAGTCCTTGGACTTGCCCTTCGCGATCAGGGCGCGGGCATCGCAGTTCTCGACGATGTAGGCCGCCTCGGCCGGGGCGAGCCGCCAGTTCACCGGCGTCAGCCGAAGACCGCTCCGCATGGCGGCCAGGTAGCTTTCGACGAACACGGGGCCGTTGCCGCAGATGATCGCCACCCCGTCACCCGGCTGCAGACCGCACTTGCGGAACACGTCCGCTAGCCGGTTAGCCCGCTCATGCAGCTCGCCGAAGGTCCGATCCCCCCCGGAGAAGTGCAACGCCATCTTGTCGGGCCTCTGCTCGGCCCAGAGGGCGCTGACCATTCCCTGTTCGGCGAGCGCTGCGGCGCGGTCCATGAGGGTCTCCACTATTGACGGTCAGTGCAATTGCACTTGACGCCCGGCAGGGCTTCGCTCTAGCTATTGACGGTTCGTATAATAAACAGATCGGTCGGGAAAGGGCTTTGTCGCCCGCCAGGCCTCGGGGAAAAAGCACATGAAGAGCCGCCTTGCCGCATTCGCGGCGACCTCGTGTCTCGCGCTCAACTGGGGTTCTGTGGCGCAAGCCCAGGCGACTACCGAACTCGAGGAGGTGGTGGTCACCGCGCAGAAGCGCGAGGAGAGCCTGCAGGACGTCGCCATCGCGGTGAGCGCCTTTTCCGGGGAGGCGCTGGAGCGGGCGCAGATCGAGAACCCTCAGGACATCCAGTTCTCGATCCCCAACGCGGTGCTAGTCGGCAATGACCGGTTCACCCTTCGCGGCATCGGCAACAACGCCATCTCCTCAACCGCGGACAACGGCACCCAGACCTTCTTCAACGGCGCGACGGTAGGGCTGACGCCGCAGGACGAATTTTACGATGTCGAGCGCATCGAGGTGCTGCGCGGGCCGCAAGGGACGCTCTATGGCCGCAACACCACCGGCGGCGCCGTGAACATCATCACCCGGCGGCCGACAAGCGGGTTCGAGGGCTACATCTTCGCCCAAGCCGGCAACTTCGAGAGCTTGAAGCTGCAGGGCGCGATCAATCTGCCGCTCGGGGACAGGCTGCGCCAGCGGTTCGCCGGCTACTGGTTCGAGCGCGACGGCTATACCGAGAACCTGGCCACCGGGAACCGCATCGACGGGCGGCGCCAGTTCGGCGTGAGGTCGACGACGGAGGCCGACCTGCCGTGGCAGGTCACCGGCGCGCTGACGCTGCAGTACTTCGAGGAGGACTCCAGCCGCGCGCGGGAGACCAAGCGCCTGTGCAAGGCCGACCCGGTGCTGGGCTGTTCGCCCAACGAGCTCGGCTTCGATTCGCCGAACACCTCGCCGGTGATCCTGCAGTCGCTGCTGCGCACGCCGATCTTCGCCGGCATCTACCCGCCCGGCGCAGACATCTACGCCGGCGCGCCGAACCCGAGGAACCTGCGCCAAGTGGCGGCGGACTACGATCCGCAGACCACCGGCGAGAACTTCATCGGCACGCTAGAGCTGACGAAGGATATCGGGACCCTGTCGTTCACCTCCCTCACCAGCTACTCGGAGGGCAAGAGCCGGGCGAGCACCGACTGGGACAACGCCGACCTGCCGTTCCGCTTCCTGCGGCCGATCACCTACCAGCTTGGCCCGAACCGCCAGGTGACCACCGACCGACTGCTCACCGTAGACCTGTTCACCGCCCGCAGCCGGACCTGGTCACAGGAGCTGCGCGTGAGCTCCGACAACGAAGGCATGTTCAACTTCACGGCCGGCGCCTTCCTGTTCGACAGCAAGGGCCGCTCGCGCTTCGAGATTTGGCACCCGACGATCGAGCTCTTCACCCGGGGCGTCGGCCTGCCCGCCGCCTCGCAGCGGGTGGACAATGACACGCCCTACTCGCGCACCAAGGCCTGGGCGCTGTTCGGCGAGGGCTACCTGCAGTTCACCGACACGACCAAGCTCACCGTCGGCGTGCGCTACACGGACGAGGAGAAGGCGATCCGCACCCGCAGCATCGTGCTGGTCGCGCCGACGCCCTACATCGTTGGCGAGCGGGACTGGCAGGAGTGGACGGGCAAGGTCGCCCTCGACCACGAGATGGAGCTGGGGTTCACCGACCAGACCCTGCTCTATGGCTCGGTCGCCCGCGGCTACAAGGGCGGCGGCCTGAACCCCGGCAACGCCGTCGATCCCGACTTCGAGCCCGAGACGGTGACGGCCTACGAGGTCGGCGCGAAGAACCAGCTGCTGGGCCGCGCCCTGCAGGCGAACCTCGCGGCCTTCTACTACGACTACAAGGGCCTCCAGCTTGGGCAGCGGATCGGCGGGAACGCGGTCACCGCCAACGCGGACGCAGAAATCTGGGGGCTTGAGGGCGAGTTCCTTTGGGCGCCCTCCGACAGCTGGCTATTCGACGCGAACCTCTCCTACCTCTCGACGGAGATCGGGCAGTTCCTGACGATCGACGCGGCGAACCCGGCCCAGAGCCTCACCACCAGGGCGCCGGCCGTGCCGGTGAACCTGGCCGGCAACGAGCTCCCCTACGCGCCGGGCTACAAGGTGAAGGTCGGCGGCCAGTACAGCCTGCCGGTCGCTGGCTGGACGGCCACTCTCCGCGCCGACGTGACATGGCAAGACGGCTTCTATGCACGGGAATTCAACACGCCGAACGATCGCATCGACGGCTGGGCGCTCGCCGACCTGCAGTTGAGGCTCGTCCGGCCTGACAAGCGGCTGGAGCTGCAGGCCTACGTCAAGAACGTGACGGACGAGGACAACATCGTCTCCTCCATCATCGAAGACGCACTGATCGGCAGCTATCGCAACGTCCGCCTGCTGGAGCCTCGCACGTTTGGAGCGTCGATCCTCGCGCGGTTCTGAGCCCCAGGGGACGAATCATCGACTGCAACTCTTTTGGGAGCGCGCTGTTCACATCCGCGGCGGCCGTTCCCGTCCCGAAGTCGACCGCCGTCAGAGCGCCTCGACCCGTTCGCGGGTCGGGGCGTCCTTGGAGCTCCGCGACAGCGACCTGAATCTCGCTGTCCTGGCTCGTGAAACGAGCGGGCTACCTACGCGAGCGCCGCGCGTGAGAGTCGCCGTGCTCGTCGGCCACGCGCGCACGATCTCTGCGGCTAGAGCGGCCCCGGCGATCCAAGCTCAGCAAGATTGCGAGTGACGATGCTTTCGGCCGCGTCAATCAGGTGCGCCGCCGCAGCGACATCGCCCGCGAGGTCAGCGACCACTCGATCACCGTACTCGTCCAGTATAGCGCGCAGCCGTTGGCACAGGTCGAGCGTCGCCTCGCCGTCGGCGCGTACCCGGCGCTGCGCGCGCGGGTCGTGCGGCGCGGCCAGAAGGTCCGGAAAGTCTTCACAATGCTCCTGTGCTCCGGCGGCCGCCTGGAGCGCCAGGTTCTCGGCGGCGTCGGCGATAGATGTCAGCTGGACATCCTTAGAGCGCCGCCCCGAGATACGCAGCGCCTTGGACGCGCACGCGGCTCCTAAAGCCACGGCAACGGCCGCAGCCGCCCCCGCGCCCGGTGCAGGACGATCAGCCGCGACGGCGCTCAGAAGATCATCAAGAGAAGCGCTCGAGATTTCCATACGCGGCCGACGCTGGTCCGTTCGCTCGTCAAGGAGCTTGAGCGGTAGGGCGGGTCAGAGGTTCCGCCGGATCTGGCGCCCACGGGCGGCTGTTCGCCGAAATCCGGCCCGAACGCATCGAACTCGCGCAGGCTGCCTGGAGTCGGAATTTGGCGCGCGAGGTAAGGACCGCGCGCAACCTTTAGCTGCCGCTCAGCGCGGCAGGTGAGGGGGCTTGGCGCCGGCTCTTCCCCGATACATCTGCTTCAGGGAGCGACCCATCATCCGCTGCTGACGCGATCCAGATGCTGTTGATTGGGGCTGGCTGCGGCTGAACCTGAGGATGAGCCAGCATCAAAGATACGAGACCGAGAAGCCCCACCAAGGCGCGGTGTCGTACCGGCCCTCGCAGGATCGCCGGTGCACCGGCGAAAATGTGGAGATGCCGGCCGTGGCTGACGGCGAGACGTCTAGCCGATGTCATCACCCGAGTCGACGGGCTGCCTGTCCAGTACGGCTCTCACCTTGGCGGCGAGATCCGCGATGCTGAACGGCTTTGGTAGAAACTCGACCCCTGGCTCCAGAACCCCGTTATGAACAACCGCATTGCGAGTATAGCCTGTGGTGTACAGCACCTTCATGCCGAGCCTGGGAGCCCGCGCCTGCAAACGCTCGGCCAGCTGGCGCCCGCTCATTCCAGGCATGACCACGTCGGTGAATAGAAGGTCGAGGCGCGCCAAGGATTCGACAACCCGAAGAGCCTCGTCCGGCCCCGAGGCTTCGTAGACCACGTAGCCAAGTTCCTTAAGAGCATCGACGCTCACCTGTCGGACACGTTCTTCGTCTTCGACGACCAGCACCACCTCGGTCCCTCCCGCCTCAGGCGAGCGGGCGCTGCCGCTGACGGCTGACTGATCCTCGACGAGGCCGCCATTGCGCGGCAGGTAGATCTTCATGGAGGTGCCCACGCCGACCTCGGAGTAGATCGAGACGTGCCCACCGGACTGCTTGACGAAGCCGTAGACCATTGAAAGGCCGAGGCCAGTGCCCTTGCCGACGGGCTTGGTCGTGAAGAACGGATCAAAGACACGCTCCACGACATCCGGTGGCATGCCCATTCCCTTGTCCGTCACGGCGACCATGACGTACTGGCCCGGCTCCAGACCCAGATAGTTTCTCGCATAGGCTTCATCGAGGTGCGTGTTCGCGGTCTCGATCGTGAGTTCGCCGCCTTCTGGCATGGCGTCACGCGCGTTAACCGCCAGGTTCAAGATGGCGCTCTCCAGCTGGTGAGGATCGGCGTTCACCGGCCACAGGCCCCCGGCGAGAACCGTCTCCAGCCTGATCGTCTCGCCGAGCGTCCGACGAAGCATCTCGGACATGTCGCCGACAAGGCGGTTGACGTTGAGCACACGGGGGGAGAGCGGCTGTTGGCGAGAGAACGCGAGCAGCCGCTGCGTCAGGGTGGCCGCGCGGCTCGCCCCCTCGCGGGCGCTGTCCAGATATCGCTCGACGCCGGCCTCCCCGCGATCGAGGCGTCGCCGAGCCAAGTCCAGGCTACCTATGACGATCGCCAGCATATTGTTGAAGTCGTGGGCGATGCCGCCGGTCAGTTGGCCGACCGCCTCCATCTTCTGCGCTTGACGCAGGGCTTGCTCGGTTCGTTGCAGCGCTTCGGCCGCCGCCTTCTCTTCTGTGACGTCACGGGCGACGGCGTGGATCGATCCCGCTTCCGGGACAGCCGTCCAGCTCAGCCACCGATAGGTACCGTCCTTATGCCGGTATCGGTTCTCGAACCGGAACGTGGTGACGCCATCCGCGAGTTTCCCCACTTCGTTGAGCGTAGACTGCACGTCGTCAGGATGTACCAGGTCGAGGAACTTCCGGCCGTGCAGTTCTTCCGGCTGGTAGCCGAGGTGTCGTGTCCAAGCAGGGTTCACGGCCTGGATGGCCGCTTCGAAGTCTGCGACCAACATCAGCTCGGTCGAGATGCGCCACATCCGGTCCCGCTCGGCCGTGCGCGCCGCCACCTCTGCTTCCAAGCTCTGGTTCAGGGCTGTCAGGGCGAGTTCCGCCTGCTTGCGGTCAGTGATGTCCAACACGACCCCGATGACGCCCGCCGGCTTCCCATCCGGGCTCACCAGGAATTCCGCGCGGGCCGCAAGCCAGCGCACCTCATCGTTGGGCCACAGATGGCGGTACTCGAACTCGAGATACCGCTCACCGGAGAGCTGGGCGGCCTCCGCCAATCCTTGGAGCCGCTCCAGCTCTCCTGGGTAGTAGCGGGCGTGGATCTCCGGCAGCGTCGGCCGAGCCTCTTCCGGCAACCCGAGCACCCTGTTGAGCTGCGGCGCGTGCGTCACCTCGCCCTCGGGCGTGATTTCCCACACCGCCATCCGCCCCGCCTCGACCGCGAGCTTGAGCCGGGCCTCTGAGGCGCGGAGGGCCGCTTGCGTTTCGCGCGCTTCGGTCACGTCCTCCATCGTCCCGACGTAGCGGACTGCAGTCAGCTGACCGCCGCGAGGCTCGAACACCGCCTCGCCGTGAGCGCGGACCCAGCGTGCCCCTTCGGGCGTGATCACCCGATACTCATAGGCGGACACGTCCCTTACGTCCGGGTCGGTCGCTCTGGCGAACTGAGCTTGCACTTCGCCGCTGTCCTCTGGGTGCATAGCGGTGCTGAGCATCGCCTGGGTGACTGCCCCCTCTTGCGGAAACCCCCAGATCTCCCGGGCGCGGGGCGAGAATTCGATCTCCCCGCTATCCAGCCGCCAATCCCAAATCCCCAACTTGGCGGCCCGAGTCGCCAGGTCCAGCCGCGCCTGTTGGGTGCGCAGCGCCTCCTCAGCGCGTGCGCGCTCGATGAGTTCGCGGCTTCGCTCCGCAACCTCCTCCATCAGGACGATTTCCGCCGAGGTCCACCGACGAGGCGCTTGCTGGTTGAGATAGACGATGGTGCGAAGCCGGCCCGCCTTGAAAAGCGGCGTCACCAGCACGGCCCGAGTGTCGACCTCTTCGGAGGTCTTCTGTGACGAAGGATCCGCCGTCAGAGGGTGAGATCGGACATCATCCATCGCGACAGTCAGGCCGGCCCTGAGGCGGTCCATCACCTTCGCGCCGAACGCGCTCGCAGGGTATTCGCCCAGCAGCGGCGGGACCAAACCGTCGGTCCAGCAGACTTCGTAAGTGACGAGGTCCTCGGCCTCTTCCACGTGGCCGAAGCCGACCCGGTTGACGCCGAACCACTCGCCCAGGAATGCGCAAATCGCCTGGAGCACCTCGGAAGTGTCGCTGTCACGGCGCAGAAGGTCGGTGAGGTTGAGAAGGAAGCGCCCCCGCTGCTCTGCTTCATAGGCGCTCGTCGAGGCAAGCTCTTCGGAAGTGCGATCGCGCAGGACCTTTAGGAAACCCAGATGCTGGCCAGATGCGGGATCCTTGAGCGGCGTCGTCACGCCCGACGAGAAGACGCGCTGGCCATCCTTGCGAACTCGCCAACGCTCGTGCTGGCAGCGCCCACTTCGCTGGGCGACCTCGAATTCGAGGAGCCCCGTCCCTGCGGCCTGATCTTCAGGAGTGTGGATCAGCGTGACGAGCTCGCCCACAATGTCGGCCGCCGTCCAGCCGAAGATGGCCTCAGCGCCGGGGTTCCAGCTGGTGACCCGGCCCTGCAGGTCCGTGGTGATGATCGCAAAGTCCGTCGCACTCTCGATGATCTGCCGTGCGATCCGGTCGAGTTCGGAATGAGCGTTTCCGTCCGATGTCAATCAGTCAGCCTCATCTAGTCACCTATCGAGTACACGCTAAGGCCATGGTTCGAGTCGGTGGGTAGTCTCGCGGCCGAGTCGCTGGTGACCTGCGCCGCTCTCGTTACGGGGTTTGGGCAAGACAGCTGGTGACACGCGCTGTTGCTGAGATGGCTCCGCGCTGTATCACGGCCTAGGTGTCGCCAACAGCATCGAAGCGCGTCGGCATGCGGACGACGCAACCGGCTGCCGCCGAGCCGGCGTTCCTGGTACTCTCACGGGTCGACCCTTCTGCCGTGGCAATCCACCGCGAACAGTCGCGTTGCCCCCAGGAAGACGACGATGCGCTCGCACCCGTCGTGCTCCTTCAGCAGCTCAGGAATGCGGGTGAGCGTCTCTGGAGCTCGTTTCACGTCGACCGTTTGAACCGCAACGGGATCGCCCGGAAAGAAGACCTTCAGATAGTACACTGCTGTCGTTTTCGATTGCCGCGCACTGCCCACCCCTATCGGGAAATACCAATGAGGCGCGATGCGGCGGAACGGCGGTCTACCAGAGGAAACGGCAGCAGCAACTTACCTCAACGCCTCACATACTCATCTCGTGGTTCACGACGTGCACGATCATCAGCCCGGCTCAACCGCCCACCGCGAGGCGGCAACCAAACACGGCTCTCCAGCAGATGCGGCCGCGGCGCGGGCAAGGCGCCGGCATAGCCTAGCGTGCGCAGCGTCCTGAACCTGGCCGGGATCCGACCGGTGGGCCGCACCTTCTTCGGCGGCGTCGGCGCCGCCTCGGAGCGGACGCGCCGGGCGTGGCTGTCCAGCATGCGTCGACTGGGAGCAAGAGCGGCATGAAGACGGCGAAGACCCTCGGCGTCGCGTCCCTGCTGGCCGTCGCGGGTCTGGTCGCCGGACAGGCGTTGCGGCTTAGCGACAAGGCGCGCGCGGACCGGGCCTGGGCCGAGCTCGCCAGGGACGCTCCTGCTCCGGCCAGGTTCGATCCGCGGCAACTGGCGGGGCTGCCGGAGCCGGCGCAGCGCTATTTCCGGTACGCGATCGCGCCCGGCGCCGAACTGCGGACGGTGGCGGAGATCACCATGCAGGGGCGGTTCAGCCTCGGGAGCAAGCCCGAACCGGGTTACATGCCGATGCGGGCGCGTGAGATCCTCGCGCCCCCACGGGGTTTCGTCTGGCTGCCCGCTATCGGCTCGGGCCTGATGACGTTTTCCGGTTCCGACGGGCTGCTCCACGGTCAGGCCTGGACGCGTTTCTGGGCGCTGGGCCTCATCCCCGTCGCCCGGGCCTCGGGAGGCGATGACCTCGCCCGCTCTGCGGCCGCCCGGCTGTTCTCGGAAGCGGCCTTGTGGTCGCCCGCTTCGATGCTCCCGGGACCGCACGTCCGCTGGGAGGCCGTGGACGTCGACACCGCCCGCGTCGTCTTCCAGCGGCCGCGCGAGCCTTACGCGATCGACCTCACCGTCGCCCCGGACGGGCGACCCTTGTCGTTCGTGATGCAGAGGTGGAGCAACGCCAATGCGGACAAGGTCTTCCGTTCGCAACCGTTCGGCGGAACGTTCGCCGCGACGCGGCAGTTCGGCGACTACACCATCCCCAGCCGGGTCTCCGTGGGCAACCACTTCGGTACGGACGCCTACTTTCCATTCTTCGAGGCGACAGTGACCGAGGCGCGCTTCCGGTGAGCCACGCTGCTGTAGGCCTGGCGACTGCCGGCGCGCCCTTTCGGCGACGATCTGCCCTGAGCGTCGCCGCCCGCCGAGTGTGGTATCGGCCGGACTGACATGCCGGACGGCCTCTCCACTGCGCACCTCTATCGGCCGAAGCTCTGGACGGTCCTGAGCGAAGGCTATGGGCGCAAGGACCTCCTGCAGAACGCATCCGCCGGACTCACGGTCGCGGTCGTCGCCCTGCCGCTGTCTATGGCGATTGCGGTCGCCTCGGGCGTCTCACCCGATCGCGGGCTCTATGCTGCGTCGTTGGGGGATTCCTCGTGTCGACGCTGGGGGGCAGCCGCGTCCAGATTGGCGGCCCGGCCGGCGCCTTCATCGTCCTGGTCGCCAGTACGGTGGCGCAGTTCGACGTCGGCGGGCTGCTCACCGCGGTGCTTCTGTCGGGCGCGATGCTCATCCTCCTGGCGCTGCTGCGCGCGGGCGGGCTGGTCCGGCACATTCCGCATGCGGTGACGGTGAGCTTCACCTGCGCTATCGCCGTGACGATCGCCGTGAGCCAGTTGAAGGATCTGGCGGAGGTTCGAGTCCTGCCGGGCCCACCAGCCGCTCCGGGCGGAGCCCTCGACGGCGACATCCGTTTGATGTTCAGGACCACGAAAGGCCCCCGCCGATGACCGACTTCGAGCAAGACACGATTGAGCTGACCACCGAGCAGCTCGAAGAGATGGTGGACGACGCGATCGACGTGCTCGCCCTGGCCCTTCCGGAGGAAGCCGGCGACGAGTACTGGCGCGCCCTGCGGGCCGAGGTCGAGCGGCGGGCGCAGGAGATGCTGGCCGAGGTCGACGACGAGGACGCCGCGGAGCACTGAACCCGCTGCGGGGCGCCACCGTCTCGCCTCGAGCCGCGCAACCTGCCGCCCCGACAACCTTTCCTGCCGTCGCCTGATCGCAACGCGGGCTTCACGCGCGCGACACACGGCTGCTGCAAGACCCGACTCAACGAGCGGGCCGCGTAGCAGAGCCCCGCGGAAAGGGTGTCGGATGGGGGCTGCAGGCAAGGTCCTCGGCGCGGCCGCTCTCGCATTGTGCGTCACGGCGTGCGGCGGCGGCGAGCGCCAGGGCGCGACGGCCGGCGGGGACTGGCGGGCGCAGATGGGCCAGCTGCGGGTCGCCGCGCGCGGGGCCGAGGAGGATCCGGAGGTCGCCAGCCGATGGACGACCCTGCGGGACTACCTGGGCGGGATCACCGGGCTCCCGGTGAAGATCTATGAAAGCGCCGACTACAACGGAACCATCGCGGCCCTCTCGTCCGGCCAGGTGGACGTCGCCTCGATGGCCGGCGGCGGCTACGCCAACGTCGATGCGCAGGTGGGCGAACTGGCCGCGCCCATCCTCACCGTGCGCGAGGCGGAGGGGAACACCGGCTACTACTCGGCGGTGATCGTCAGGGCCGACAGCCCATTCCGCACCATCGCGGACCTGGAGGGCCGGGCGATCGGCTACACCGACCTCAACTCCACCTCCGGCTATCTCTTTCCGCGCGCCAAGATGCGGGAGCAGGGGATCGATCCCGACGCCTTCTTCGGCAGTTCGAGCTTCGCCGGCGGCCACACCCAGGCGGTGATGGCGCTGGAGAACGGCCAGTTCGACGCGGCGGTGGTCAACATGACCGGGGGCGATCCGGTGAACGGCTTCACCTCGGGGCCGCAGTTCACCATGGCCCGCAAGGGCCTGGTGCGGCTGGAGGACTTCCGCATCGTCTGGACGGCGGGGCCGATCCCCAACGCCGCCATCGTGGTCCGCACCGACCGGCCGCAGGCGATGACCGACGTGGTGCGCGGCGCCCTGGCGGCGGTGCCCTACGACCACCCGAAGATTTGGCGCGACATCGGCCAGCCTCACGGCGCCTCATACGCCGCCGTTTCGCGGGCGCACTACCGGGACATCATCGCCTTGCGCGAGGAGGCGATCGCCGAGCGGCGGCGGAGCGGCGGCTCGTCCGGCGGGAGCGGCTCGTGAGGCGGCTGGCGGTGGCGATCCTCTCGCTCGGTCTGTCGGCCCAGTCGGCGCCTGCGCCCAGCTTCCGCATCGCCGTGGAGGGCGGAGAGGGCCCGTGCCGGCCGGTCGGCGAGGACGCCCCCGCCGGCCTGCGCGCCTACGCGGCCCACCTCGCCGCCCGGCTGGAGCGGCCGGTCTGGGCCTGCGGCGCCGCCGACAGGGCGGCCGCCGCCGATGCGCTGGCCCGAGGCGACGTCGACCTCGCCGTCTTGGACGTGGAGAGCTATGAGGCCGCCAAGCCCAAGGTGCGGGCTTTCGCCACTCTGCGGCCCAAGGAGGGGATGAGCCGGGTCCCCGTCGTCGTGTCGACCCGCGCGCAAGGACGCGACCTCGCCGGCCTGAAGGGCGCCGCCATCGTCTTTGGCGGGACGTATCCGGCCGCCTACCAGCTGCCCAAGCAGGCCCTCGCGCACCTGGGCGTCGCACCCGGCCACTTCTCTGGCGAAGTCATCACCGAGGACCATGAGACCGCGGTCGAGGCGCTGCGGGCCGGCCGCGCTGAGGTGATGGTGCTGCACGCCAGCGCCCAGCGGCGGCTGTGCCGGCCGAGCTCCCCGGGCCAGAAGCCCTGCGCCGACCTGACCGAACTCTGGCGCGGACGCCCGCGCGCGGACCTGGCGCTGGCCGTCCGGAGCGACATGCCCGACCTCGACCGGTACCGGCTGCTGGGCGTCCATCTGGCGCTGCACCTGGAGAACCCCCCCGCCTTCGCCTGGGCGGCGGCCTGGGCGCCCCAATCGACGGAGTTCGAGCCGGCCGAAGCCGACGCCCTGGCGATCGCCCGATGAGCGACGCCGTCGCAGAATTCGAGGAACGGCGCCGGCGGCTGCTGAGCCGCCAGCGGCTGCAGGCGCTGGTCGGGACCGCCCTGTTCAGCCTGCTGCTGGCCTACGCCTTCCACCGCAGCGCCTTTTTCGACTCCCACATCGGCGGCGATCCCCTCGGGCGGATCGCCGACTTCCTCCAGCGGATGAATCCGGACCTGCGGGCGGAGGCGCTGTTCGAGGACAAGGAGACGCAGGGCTCTCTCGCCTATTGGTTCTATGGGCTTCCGCGGTGGCTGAAGCTCGCCTGGCAGACCTTCGAGATGGCGGTGCTCGCCACCGTCCTCGGGGCGGCGGCGGGCCTCCTGGCCTCCTTCCTCTGCGCGCGCAACCTGATGCCGATCGCCGCCGTCCGCTTCGCCGTGCGCCGGACGCTGGAGGCGATCCGCACCTTTCCGGACCTGATCCTCGCCCTGATCCTGGTGGCGGCTTTCGGAGTGGGGCCGCTGGCCGGCGTGCTGACGCTGGCGATCTCGACGATGGGCAGCCTGGGGCGGCTGTTCGCCGAGATCAACGAAGAGGTGGACCCGCGCCCTCTGGAGGGGTTGCGCGCCTCGGGCGCGAGCCTTCCGCGGATGATCCGCTACGGGGTGATCCCCCAGGCCCTTCCCAGCTACGCCTCATACCTGCTGATCCGGCTGGAGGGAAACCTGGCCGGCGCGGCGGCCTTGGGCATCGTAGGCGCCGGCGGCATCGGGCTCGAGCTGCAGCACGCCATCCACTACGTCGAGTTCGACACCTACCTAGCCATCCTGTCGATCATCATCGGCATGATCTTCGCCCTCGACCTCATCTCCGAGGCCATTCGGCATCGGCTCATCGGACTGGCGCGGCCGAAGTGACCAAGGCTCTGCAGATCCGGGCGATGGCTGTTGCGCCTCGCGCCATGAGGGGGCGCTGGACGGATCCGCTGCTGCGCTACCTCCTGCTGCTGGCCATACTGGCCGCACTGGTGGCCATGGCGGTCGACCTCGACCTTGCTCCGTCGCGCCTGCTGGCGGGCGTCGACAAGCTTGGCCGCTTCGCCGTGGCGATGTTCCCCCCGTCGGACGGCGGCGACCTGGTGCGGATCCTGCGCTCGCTTGCGGAGACCTTCGCCATGGCGATCGCCGGTACGGTGCTCGCCGTCGTGGCGGCGGCCCCTCTCGGCCTGATCGGGGCAAAGACGGTGATGCCCAACAAGGTGCTGCACTTCGCCTTTCGCCGGTTCCTGGACGTGTTCCGCGGGGTTCCGGTGCTGGTCTGGGCGCTGATCCTGGTCACCGCCTTCGGCCTGGGGCCGTTCGGCGGGGTCATCGCCCTGGCGCTCGCCGACATTCCCACGCTGGCGAAGCTGTTCGCGGAGGCGATCGAGAACGTCGAGGAGGGCCCGGTGGAGGGCGTCCGCTCCGCGGGCCTGCCGCCGATGGCTGCGATCCGCTACGGCCTGGCGCCGCAGGTGGCCCCGGTGTGGGCGAGCCAGTCGCTGTTCTTCCTGGAGGGCAATTTCCGCAACGCCGCCGTCCTGGGCCTCGTCGGCGCCGGCGGCATCGGCTTCGAACTCGAGGAGCGGATCCGCATCTTCGCCTTCGACGAGGTGGCGTTCATCGTCCTGCTCTTCATGGTTTCCGTGGCCGTCCTGGACACCCTCTCCCGCGAGCTGCGCAAGAAGCTCGCGTAGCGGCTGTGTTTGCGGCTCTCGCGGGGGCGGCGGATCACGAGACGCAGGTCGGCGCCGCTCTGGGCGGCAAGCTCCAGGGCGTGTTCGCCGTCGGCGTCCCCGGCGACGACGGACGCCAGGGCCACCTCGCAGCGAGCGGCGCGCAGGGCGACCGCGGCGGCCGCCCCGCCGCCGCCGAGCCGGCCCTCCAGCGCATCGCCCAGCGAGGCGGCCGTCAGCCGCGCGCCGGGCTTCAGCGGCCCGGCCAGCCGCACCGGCCGGTCGAGCGCAACGGCGCCGATCACCAGGAGTCTCACGGCAAGGCTCATGCTCCCCTTCGGCCACGCAGGCATGACACCTCGGCGGGCCGCAACCTCATGGCTCAGCCGACAAATCCCCTGCCTGGCGCGGCAGACCCCCCACCCGGCGTCACGGGCCGGTCACGGGCCGCCGATAGGTTTGCGGAAACCTACCCGGAAGGGATGCGCATGCTCGAACTGCAGGGTCTTCGGAAGCAATTCGGCGAGACGGCGGCGGTGGCTGGGGTCTCGCTCCGGATCGAGCGGGGCGAGGTGGTCGGGATCATCGGCCGCTCAGGGGCGGGCAAGTCGACCCTGCTCAGGATGATCAACCGGCTGACCGATCCCACCGAGGGCAGCATCCTGTGGGACGGCCAGGACGTCACTCGCTTCGGGGGCCGCGAGCTGCGCCGCTGGCGCCGGCGGTGCGCGATGATCTTCCAGCAGTTCAACCTCTGCCCCCGGCTCGACGTGATCACCAACGTGCTGGTGGGCGTGGTCGCCGAGCGGCCGCTGGGCCCCAGCCTTCTGAAGATGTTCCCCGCGTCCGACCGGGCCCGGGCGGTCCTCGAGCTCGACGCCCTCGACATGGCGGCCGCCGCCCTGCAGCGGGCCAGCACCCTCTCTGGCGGCCAGCAGCAGCGGGTCGCCATCGCCCGCGCGATGATGCAGGAGCCGGACATGCTGCTGGCGGACGAGCCGGTGGCCTCCCTGGACCCGGTCAACGCCGAGGTGGTGATGGAGGCCCTGCAGCGGGCCGCCCAGGAGCGGAACATTCCGGTGATCGTCAACCTGCACAGCCTGGACATCGCCCGCCGCTACTGCACCCGGGTGGTCGCCATGGCCAAGGGCGTGGTGGTGTTCGACGGCCCGCCCAGCGAGCTGACGGGCGATTTGGTCGACCGGATCTATGGCGGCCGCGCCCCGCGTCCGGCGCCGCTGGAGCCGTTCAAGGTGGTGGCCGCCGCCTGATGGGACTGCAGCTCACCGCCCGGCCGCTCGCCGCCGGCGAGGTCTATTTCGACCGCTACCGCCCGATCCAGGACGACCTCGGCCAGGTCGACCCCGCGCACCCGGCGATCCATCCGGAGGCCCAGGTGCACGACTGCGTGCTGGGCCCCTGGACGCGGGTCGGCGCGCGGACCAGCCTCTCGGAAGTGGCGATGGGCGCCTTCAGCTACATCGTCAACGACGCCTCGGCGACCTACACCGAGATCGGCAAGTTCTGCTCGATCGCGAGGGACGCGCGGCTAAACCCGGGCAACCACCCGACTTGGAAGGCGGCCCAGCACCACTTCAGCTATCGGGCGCGGTCCTACCAGATGGCCGACGAAGACGACCTGGAGTTCTTCGACTGGCGCCGCTCGCACCGGGTGACGCTCGGCCACGACGTCTGGATCGGCCACGGCGCGACGGTGCTGCCGGGCGTGACGATCGGCACGGGCGCGGTTGTCGGGGCGGGCGCGGTGGTGTCCAAGGACGCGCCGCCCTTCACCATCGTCGGCGGCGTCCCGGCGCGGCCGATCCGGGAGCGGTTCCCGAAGGCCGTGCAGGACGGCATCTTGGCCATCGCCTGGTGGGACTGGGAGCATGATCGACTCAAGGCCGCACTCGAAGACTTCCGCCGGCTCGACGCCGACGCCTTCGTCGAAAAGTACAGCTGAGCTCGGCCTGCTGGTCCTGGTCGTCGGCCCCTCGGGGGTCGGAAAGGACAGCCTGATCGACCGGGCCCGCGCGGCGCTGGCCGGCGACCCGTGCGTCGCCTTCCCGCGGCGCGAAATCACCCGGCCGCAGGACGCCGGCGGCGAGGACCACCGCTTCGTCACCGTCGCCGAGTTCGAGGCGAGGGAGGCGGCCGGCGAATACGCCCTCTCCTGGCGCGCGCACGGCCTCTGCTACGGCGTGCCGGCGGGGCTGAGGAACGACCTGGCCGCCGGCCGTCGCGTGGTGGTCAACGTCTCCAGAGCCGCCGTGCCCATCGCCCAGCGCACCTTCTCCCGCCTGCGCGTCATCTCCATCGGCGCCGACCCGGAGGTCGTCCGCGCCCGCCTGGCCGCCCGCGGCCGCGAGAGCGCGGCGGAGATCGAGCTGCGGCTGGCCAGGGCCGAATCCTTCCTGGTGGCCGGCGAGGACGTGGTCGAGTTGCGCAACGACGGCACGCTTGACGAGGCGGTCGAGGCGTTCGTCGCGGCGATCCGCGCCTAAACCCTTCCTCCCCCGCAAAGGGGGTGGGGGAGGGGGCGAGCCGCCTGCGCGGCCCGACGGAAAAGTGCAGATCAGAG
>NZ_DATAGM010000226.1:0-15386 GCF_036263695.1 Phenylobacterium sp. | reverse complement strand
GTCGTTGCCCGCCCATGAACTCGGCAGGATCGCCATCACGGCCGCCGTGGAACGGGCGGGGATCCAGGCGTCCGACGTGAACGAGGTGGTGCTGGGCCAAGTGCTGCAGGCCGGCGCCGGCCAGGGCCCGGCGCGCCAGGCGGCGGTCAACGCGGGCATCCCGGTGGAGGCGCCCGCCTGGAGCCTCAATCAGCTCTGCGGTTCGGGTCTGCGCGCCGTGGCGCTGGCCGCCCAGCAGATCGCCGACGGCTCGGCCGGCATCGTCGTGGCCGGCGGCCAGGAGAGCATGAGCCAGTCGCCGCATGCCGCCCACCTGCGCTCCGGCCAGAAGATGGGCGACCTGTCCTTCGTCGACACCATGATCAAGGACGGGCTGTGGGACGCCTTCCACGGCTACCACATGGGCCAGACGGCGGAGAACATCGCCGCCCGTTGGCAGATCACCCGCGAGGACCAGGACCGGTTCGCCGTCGCCTCCCAGAACCGCGCCGAGGCGGCCCAGAAGGGCGGCAAGTTCAAGGACGAGATCGCGCCGGTCACCATCAAGGGCCGCAAGGGCGACACCGTCGTCGAGAACGACGAGTACATCCGCCACGGCGCGACACTGGAGAGCGTCTCGGGCCTGCGCCCCGCCTTCACCAAGGACGGCACGGTCACCGCCGCCAACGCCTCGGGGCTCAATGACGGCGCCGCCGCGCTGGTGCTGATGAGCGCCGCCGAGGCGCAGCGCCGGGGGCTGAAGCCGCTGGCCCGCATCGCCTCCTGGGCCCATGCCGGCGTCGAGCCGGAGATCATGGGCACGGGCCCGATCCCGGCCAGCCGCAAGGCGCTGGAGAAGGCCGGCTGGAGCATCGGCGATCTCGATCGGATCGAGTCCAACGAGGCCTTCGCCGCGCAGTCGCTGTGCGTCGTGCGGGACCTGGGCCTCGATCCGGACAAGGTCAACGTCAACGGCGGCGCCATCGCCATCGGCCACCCGATCGGCGCCTCGGGCGCTCGGATCCTCACCACGCTGCTGCACGAAATGCGGCGCTCGAGCGTTCAGAAGGGCCTGGCCACCCTCTGCGTCGGCGGAGGCATGGGCGTGGCGATGTGCGTCGAAGCGGTGTGACGCGCCGGGCTCAACCGGCGCGCTTTAGTTAGGGAAGAGGTGACCATGGCGAGGGTGGCGTTTGTCACGGGCGGGACCCGTGGCATCGGGTATGCGATCTGCGAGCGGCTGCAGAACGACGGGATCCGGGTGGCCGCCGGCTACTCCGGTAATGACGAGGCCGCCCAGGCCTGCGCCCGCGAGCTCAAGTGCATGGTCGTGAAGGGCAACGTCGGCAACTTCGAGGACTGCAAGCGCGCCGTCGCCGACGTGGAGCGCGAGCTCGGCCCCGTGGACATCCTGGTCAACAACGCCGGCATCACCCGTGACGGCTTCTTCCACAAGATGACGCCGGAGCAGTGGAGCGAGGTCATCCGGGTGAACATGGACTCCGTGTTCAACATGACCCGTCAGGTGATCGAGGGCATGCGCGACCGCGGCTGGGGCCGGATCATCAACATCTCCTCGATCAACGGCCAGAAGGGCCAGGTGGGGCAGACCAACTATTCCGCCGCCAAGGCCGGCATGATCGGCTTCACCAAGGCGCTGGCGCTGGAGAACGCCCGCAAGGGGGTGACGGTGAACTGCATCGCCCCGGGCTACATCGACACCGAGATGGTGCAGTCGGTGCCGGAGAACGTCCTGCAGGGGATCGTCGCGCAGATTCCGGTGGGCCGGCTTGGCAAGGGCGAGGAAATCGCCGACATGGTCGCCTTTCTCGCCGGGGAGCACGCCGGGTATGTGACCGGCGCGACACTCTCCCTTAACGGCGGTCAGTACATGGTCGGGTGACGACTTAGGGTGTCCAAAAAGCGCCCTAGTCGCTCGGCAATGGGTAGAACGCCATGGCGAGCGGAGAGACTAGGGTCCTGAGACGGGGCGTCATAGGGTTGGCGTTCCTAACGGCCCTTAGCGGATTCGCCTGGGAGGCGAGTGCGGCGCCCGACTCGCTGCGCGATCGGCTGCAGCCGCGCGGACCGACCTTCCGATCCGACAAGACGCCCCCGATCGGCCGCTACGTGACCGAAGACGGCCGCGCTTTCGTCTTCGACCGGAGCACCTCGCGCCCGCTGCTGAGGTTCGAGAACAACTACGAGGTCTGGGCCTTGCAGGCCCAGGCCGCGCCGCGCGGCGACACCATCTACAAGAACGACCTTGGGCAGCCGGTGCTGCGGGCCACGCGGCTCGGCGGCCTCACGTTGTTCAGCGCCTCCCAGCCGGGCGGCAGCGCTGCGGCGCTGTCGGGCAACGGAACGCCGCTTCGGCTGCCGGTGCTCGGGCCCCAGGCGCTGCTTGAGAAGCTGGCGCAGGCCAGCGCCCGCGCCAGCCGCGCCGCCCGCCGGTTGATCCCCTTCGATGCCGACGCCGACCCGTCGTCCGCCGCACTGGTGGCCGATGCGGCGATGATCACCGCCGAGGCGGTAGTCCGCATCTCCCGCCGCCCCGACGGCCGCGCCCGGCTGGCGCAGATCAAGAAGGTGCAGCTCGTCCAGGGCAACCGCGCCGCCGCCACCGTCAACAGCGACGTCATGCGCATCACCGTCGCGCCCGGCCAGGGCCTCGCCGGCCGCCCCTCGTCGGAGCGGATCGCCTACGCGGTCGGGGTGCGGTGACTCTTTCCCTCCCCATGAAGGGGGGAAGACGCTAGCCCTTGAACCCGTCCTTCGCCGCCCGCACGGCGGCGAACGCCTGGTGGTCCGGCCCCTCGACGCCCAGGGCGGGCGCGAGCAGCGGGGCCCGCAGGAAGGGATTGGTGGCCTTCTCCAGCGCGATGGTGGTCGGAACGGTCGGCTCGCCACGCTCGCGTGCGGCGAAGATCTGGTCCGCGCGGGCCTTGAGCGCCGGCGCCTGGTCCACCGACAGGGCGAAGCGGGCGTTCGAGGCGGTGTATTCGTGGGCGCAGTAGACGACGGTCTCGTCCGGCAGGGCGGCCAAGCGCTGCAGGCTGGTCCACATCTGCTCGGCCGTGCCTTCGAACAGCCGCCCGCAGCCGAGCGCGAACAGGGTGTCGCCCACGAAGGCGACCTTGTCGGCCTCGTCGAAGTAAGTGACGTGGCCGAGGGTGTGGCCGCCGGACTCGATCACCCGGAAGCGCGTGGCGCCCAGTTCGACCACCTCGCCGTCGCCCACCTCGCGGTCGAGGGGGGCGATGCGGGTCACCTCCTTCGGCCCGACGATCCGGCAGCCGGTCGCAGCCTGGATCTCGGCGTTGCCGCCGGCGTGGTCCGGGTGCCAGTGGGTGTTGAGGATCAGGGCCAGCTCCCAGCCAGTCTTC
Organism: Phenylobacterium sp.; assembly: GCF_036263695.1. GTDB lineage: Bacteria > Pseudomonadota > Alphaproteobacteria > Caulobacterales > Caulobacteraceae > Phenylobacterium. The sequence goes on along the minus strand of NZ_DATAGM010000226.1, from coordinate 12,021 downwards.
TCCAGCTCGCCGAGGATGGCCTTGGCGTCGGGGGTGTCGACGCAGGCGGCCAGGCCGCTCTCCCGGTCGCGGACCAGGAAGCCGTAGTTGTCCGAAAGGCACGGGAACTGGTGGACGTCTATGGCCATTGCGCTCGCTCCGCCATCTGAGGACAAGTTGACCCCCGACGTTTTAGGTTGGGGCCCCAAGCCGAGTCGAGAACAGCCTGCCGCATGCGCCGCGACGTCCTTGATCTCCGCGAGTTCTACGCCAGCCCGCTGGGCGCGGCGGCGCGGCAGATGGTCGGCCGCAAGGTGGCCGAGGCCTGGGGCGAGACGACCGGGCTGGACATCCTGGGGCTCGGCTACGCCACGCCGTTCGTCGGCTTCTTCCGGCCGGTGGCCCGCCGGGTGGTGGCCGCCATGCCCGCCCAGCAGGGGGTCGAGGTCTGGCCCTCAGGCGAGAAGAACCTGACCTGCCTGGCGGGCGAGGACTCTTTGCCCTTCGCCAACGCGCTGTTCGACCGGATCCTGGCGGTGCACGCGGTGGAGGAGAGCCCCGATCCCCTCGGCCTGCTGCAGGAGGTCTGGCGGGTGCTGGCCCCCTCGGGCCGGATCATCGTGGCGGTGGCGGCGCGCAACGGCCTTTGGGCCAACTCCGAGGCCACCCCGTTCGGCCACGGCCGGCCCTACAGCCGCAGCCAGCTGGCCGAGCTGCTGCGGGAGGCCGAGCTCGAGCCGACCGGCTGGACGCGGGCCCTCTATGTGCCGCCGGTCGCCTGGATGAGCCGGTGGGCGGAGGGGTTCGAGCAGGCGGGATCGCGCCTGTGGCCGAAGTTCGCCGGCGTGGTGCTGACCGAGGCGGTCAAGCAGACCTTCGCCGTGAAGGCCAAGGGCGCCCGCGCCCGCGTGCACATCGCCCCGCCCATGCTGACGCCCGCGCCGGCGGGGCCGCGGGTGCAGGCCGAGCCCCGCGCGCCCGCCCCTCTTGGAGCGCGTGAAACTTCGCCCTAGCTTGCGGATTGATTTGAGCCCGCGGCATGCGGGCGAGACGGACGTACTGGAGACCTCCCGCATGAAGATGATCGTCGCGGTCATCAAGCCCAGCCGCCTCGACGCGGTTCTCGAGGCCGTCACCGAGGCCGGCGCTTCGGGCCTCACCGTCACCGAGGTCCGCGGCTACGGTCGTCAGCGGGGCAAGACCGAGGTTTACCGGGGCGCCGAATACGAAGTGAAGCTGCTGCCCAAGGTGAAGCTGGAAATCGCGGTGCCCTCCGACATCGCCGATCGGGTCGTCGAAGCGGTCGCCAAGACCGCCAACACCGGCAAGATCGGAGACGGCAAGGTGTTCGTCCTCGACCTCGAGCAGGCCCTGCGCATCCGCACCGGCGACCGCGACGCGGCGGCGATCGCGGGGTAGGCGCGGGCTCTTCCCCTCCCCTTCAGGCGGGGTGGACCGGCGCGAACGACGGGACGGGTGGGGAATCCCCGGTCCTGCAGGGGCTCGGACCCCCAACGCCTAGCAGTTCGACGCTTCCCCACGCCGCGATGCTTCGCATCGTCGGCCCTCCCCTGAAAGGGAGGGAAAGAAGTCATCCGAACAGGTCCGCCTTCTCGGCTTTCGGCGCAGGGGCGACGGTCCGCCGGCGGCTGAGCAGGAACAGCGCCTGCTCGGAGCGCCAGTTCTCGAACGGCTTCCAGGGATCGATCGGCCGCGCGGGCTTGCCTTGGGCGAAGGCCGAGCAGGCGTCGACGCGCAGGTCCAGGTCCTCGCACAGGTCGGTGAAGTCGCGCAGGGTGCACAGGTGGATGTTGGGCGTCGACCACCAGGGCTCGGGCAGGGCGCCGGTCTCCGGCATCCGCCCGGTGGTCAGGAGCGCCCAGCGCACCTTCCAGTGCCCGAAGTTGGGCACCGAGACCACCGCCCGCTCGGCGATGCGCAACAGCTCGGCCAGAACGTGCTTCGGCTCGCGCATCTGCTGCAGGGTCTTGGACAGGATGGCGTAGTCGAAGGCCTTCGTCGGGAAGTGGTCGAGGTCGCGATCGCCGTCGCCCTGCACCACCGCCAGCCCCTTTTTCAGGCAGGCGGCGACGCCGTCCTGGCTGATCTCAAGCCCCTGGCCGTCGACGCCCTTCTCGCGGGCCAGCAGCTCCAGCAGCTCGCCCTCGCCGCAGCCGACGTCGAGCACGCGCGAGCCCGGCCGCACGAGCCGCAGGATCTCGCGGAAGTCCTCGCGCAGCGCGCTCACGAAAGGCCCCGCGCCTCCGCCTGGGCGTTGAGGAAGCCGCGCAGGGTGGCGTCCAGCTGCGGCTCGTCGAGGAAGAAGGCGTCGTGGCCCTTGTCGGTCTCGATCTCCACGAAGCTGGCGCGGCAGCCGGCGGCGTTCAGGGCGCGCACGATGTCCCGGCTCTCGGCGGTGGGATAGAGCCAGTCGGAGGAGAAGGACAGCACGCAGAACTTCACGTCCCGAGCCCGCTCGAAGGCCTTGGCGAGCTGGCCGTCGAAGCTGGCGGCCAGGTCGAAATAGTCCAGGGCCCTCGTGATGTAGAGGTAGGAGTTGGCGTCGAAACGGTCCACGAAGCTGGCGCCCTGGTGGCGCAGGTAGCTCTCCACCTGGAAGTCGGCGTCAAAGCCCCAGGACAGGCCGTCCCGCTGCAGCTCGCGGCCGAACTTGCGCTGCAGCGCCGCCTCCGAGAGGTAGGTGATGTGCGCTGCCATCCGCGCGACCGCCAGCCCCTTCTCCGGCCGAACGCCCTGGGCGAGGTAGTCGCCGCCCCGCCAGTCGGGGTCGGCCATGATCGCCTGGCGGCCCACCTCGTGGAAGGCGATGTTCTGCGCGGAATGGCGGGCCGCCGCGGCGATGCAGACCGCCGAGAACAGCTTTTCCGGATAGTCGGTGGCCCAGCGCAGCACCTGCATGCCGCCCATGGAGCCGCCGACCGCGGCGAACAGCGTCTCGATGCCCAGCGCTTCGATCAGCATCGCCTGGGCGCGGACCATGTCGGCGATGGTGATCATCGGGAAGCTCAGGCCGTAGGGCATGCCGGTCGCCGGGTTCACCGAGGCCGGGCCGCTCGAGCCCATGCAGCCGCCGATCACATTGGTGCTGATGATGAAGTAGCGGGCCGGGTCCAGCGGCAGGCCGGGCCCGATCACCCGGTCCCACCAGCCCGGCTTGCCAGTCAGGGGATGGGGCGAGGCGGCATGCTGGTCGCCGGTCAGCGCATGGCAGACCAGTACGGCGTTGGACTTGTCGGCGTTCAGCGCGCCGTAGGTCTTGTAGGCGATCTCCAGCGGGGCGATCACGCCTCCACCGTCCAGGCGCAGAGGCCTGTCGGCCGGGAAGCACATCACGCCCCCGCCCACCAGCAAGCCGCCGCTCACAGAGCCTGTGTCGTCCATCGCCGCGTTGGAGCCTCGATCGTATGCGCAGTCAACCGCTTCGCGCGGGCGCGACCTTTGGCTAAGACCTCGCCCATGAGGATGCGATGGACCGGCTGATTCTGTTTCGTCATGGGGACGCCGAGCGGCAATCGGCCAGCGGCGAGGATTTCGACCGGCGGCTGACCGCGACGGGCCGCCGCGAGTCCCAGGAGACGGGCGAGAGCCTCGCCCACCTGGGCTTTGCGCCCGACGTGACGCTGGTCTCCGGCGCGGCGCGTGCCCGGGAGACCTGGGCCTCGGCCGAGCCGGCGCTGCCCTGCCGCGAGGTGCGCTTCGACGACCGCCTGTACCTGGCCGAAGCGCCGGTGATCCGCGAGGCCGCCGAGGCCGCCGGCGAGGACGCGCGCACGGTGATGGTGGTCGGCCACAATCCCGGACTCCAGGAGCTGATCGTCCACTTGCTGGTCGAGGGCTCGGCCGCGCCCCAGCTGATCGCCCGGGCCCGCGCCGGCCTGCCGACCGGCGGCGCCGCCGTCTTCCTGATCGACGCCAACGGCCGCCCCGCCTTCGACGGCCTTCTGCTGCCGAGCGGCCGGGGCCGCTGATGCGGGTCTATAAGATCCTCACCCGCGCCGAGTGGGAGGCCGCCCGGGCTGCGGGCCGCTACGAGGGCTCGCGGGTGGACCTCGACGACGGCTTCATCCATCTCTCCACAGCCGCCCAAGCTCCCGAGACAGCCCGTCGCCACTTCGCCGGCCAGGCCGGGCTCGTGGTCGTGGAGTTCGAGGCCGGCGACCTCGCCCCGGCCCTGCAATGGGAGCCCTCCCGGGGCGGCGAACTCTTCCCGCACCTCTACGCCCCGTTGGATCCGGCCAAGGCGCTGACGGTGCGCGAGGCGCCGCTGGGCGACGACGGCGTGCCGATGCTCGGGCCGCTGACATGATCCACGACCTCGCCACCCGGGTGCTGCACCGCTACGAGCCGGAGCGGGCGCACGAGCTGACGATCAAGGCGCTGAAGGCAGGGCTGGGGCCGAAGGCGGGGCCGAGGTTCGACCCGGTCCTCGAGTCGACGCTGGCCGGCATCCGGCTGCCCAACCCGATCGGCCTGGCGCCCGGGTTCGACAAGAACGCCGAGGTGTTCGCCCCCATGCTGAGGGCCGGCTTCGGCTTCGTGGAATGCGGGACGGTCACCCCCAAGCCCCAGGAGGGGAACCCGAGGCCCCGGCTCTTCCGCCTGGCCGAGGACCAGGCGGTGATCAATCGCATGGGCTTCAACAACCAGGGGCTGGAGCCCTTCGCCGAGCGGCTGGCCCGGCGCGGACGCGGCGTGGTGGGCGCCAACATCGGCGCCAACAAGGACTCCGACGATCGCATCGCCGACTATGTGACGGGCCTGACCGGCCTCTGGGGCCTCTGCGACTACTTCACCATCAACATCTCCTCGCCCAACACCCCGGGCCTGAGGGCGCTGCAGACCAGGGACGCGCTGGAGGAGCTGTTGGGGCGGATCTCCGAGGCGCGGGCGAAGCTGCCGGCCCGCGGCCGCGTTCCAGTCTTCCTGAAGGTCGCGCCCGACCTCGACGAGGCGGAGATCGAGGCCGTCGTCGAGACCGCCGTGGCCGAGGACCTGGCCGCCATCATCGTCTCCAACACCACGCTGTCGCGGGCCGGGCTGAGCTCGCCGCAGCGGGACGAGGCCGGCGGCCTCTCCGGCGCGCCGCTGTTCGAGCTCTCCACGCAGGTGTTGCGACAGTTCCACGCCGCGGCCGACGGGCGGATCGCGCTGATCGGCGCCGGCGGCGTGGGCTCGGGCGAGGCGGCCTACGCCAAGATCCGCGCGGGCGCCTCGGCGGTGCAGCTCTATTCGGCCCTGGTCTACCAGGGGCCGGGCCTGGTCCGCCGCATCGCCAGGGATCTGGCCGCCCGACTGAAGGCGGACGGCTTCCTATCGGTGGCCGAAGCTGTAGCGGCGGGTTAGCACTTTCGCCCAGCAGTTCGCGCCACGGCTGCGCCGCGTTGCCGCCCGAGCCTTAGTGCAGTAACGGGAACGTCATGGCGGACGCCCCCTCGCCGACGGAGCCGACCAGGCCGCACCGGCGCCGCTTTTACTGGCCAGGCGGCCTCTCCGCGCGCCTGCTGATCCTCACCACGCTGTTCGTCGCGTTCGGCGGCCTCTTGGTCGTGCCCCCGGCGCTGGCCGCCTTTGAGGAGCAGTGGCTGCTGGAGCGGGTGCGGGCCGCCGAAATGGCCGCGCTCGCGGCCGACGTGGCCCGCGGCCAGGTCACGGTGCAGCACCGCACGCAGTTGTTGCGCGCCGCCGGCATCGAGCGGGTCGCGACCCAGGATCCCGACGGGGTGCGCCGGCTGGTGCTGGGCGGCGGGCGGGCGCTGCGCAATCCCTATGTCGTCGATTTGCGCGAGCAGGCTGTCGGCTCCTGGCTGGGGGCCCCCTTCCAGACCCTGACCGCCCCGCCGGACGCCAGCGTCCGGGTGCTGGCCGAGCCGCGCCAGATGCAGGTGGACTTCATCGAGGTGGTGGCCCCTCACGCGGCGCTGAAGGCCGAGCTGCAGAACTACCTCGGCCGGCTGCTGCTGATCGTGCTGTTCGTCTCCGGCGTGGCCGGGGTGCTGGTCTACTTCACCCTGAACTTCTTCCTCGTGCGGCCGATGCAGCGGATCACCCGGGCCATGGAGCGGTTCCGCGCCGACCCGGAGGACCCCGCCGCCCACGTGGAGCTCTCCGGCCGCCGCGACGAGATCGGCCGGGCCGAGGCCGAGCTCGACCGGATGCAGGCCGACTTGCGCGCAGCCCTGAATTCGCGCGCGCGGCTGGCCGCCCTTGGCGAGGCCGTGGCCAAGATCAACCACGACCTGCGCAACATGCTGACCAGCGCCCAGATCGCCTCCGAGCGGCTGGCCGCCCTGCAGGACCCGAAGGTCAGCCAGGCCCTGCCTAGGCTGGAGCGGGCGCTGGACCGCGCCGTGAAGCTCGCCACCGACGTGCTGACCTACGGCAAGACGGAGGAGCCGGCGCCGGACGCCCGCCCCGTGGCGCTCCGTCCGGCGCTGGAGAGCGCCGCCGAGGACGCCCGCCTGTCGGACCAGGGCGTGCGGCTGATCGCCGAGGTCGACCCCGCCGATCAGGTGCGCGCCGATCCCGACCAACTGCACCGGATCCTGGTCAACCTGATGCGCAACGCCCGCGAGGCCATCGAGGCCCAGGCGGACCGGATCGAGCCGGGCTTCGTCCGTGTGACCCTGTCCGAGGCCGAGGGCGTCAGCCGCGTCCGCCTGGCGGACAACGGCCCCGGCCTCTCCGATCGGGCCCGGACGCGGTTGTTCGAGCCGTTCGCCGGCTCCTCGCGGCCTGGCGGCGCGGGCCTGGGTCTCGCCATCGCCCGGGAGCTTGCCGAAAAGCACGGCGGCGCCCTGTCCCTCGCCGACACCGGCGCCACGGGCACCACCTTCGAACTCCAACTCCCGGGCGCCCCCGGCCGCCTGCGCCGCCGCGCCCCTGCCAAGGCGAAGGCGAAGGGGGAGTAGGCCCCTCAGAACCCCTTCGCGACGCCCTCGCGCCGCGGATCAGCGCCGCCGATCAGGCCGGCGGGGGTGGCCTGGACGCCGTGCAGGCCGGAGCCCTCGGCCGCACCGCCGCCGCGCAGGGTGACGCCCTTGGCCGCAAGGCCCTGGACGACGCCCGGTGCGAACTTGTCCACCTCGGCGCCGTAGGACTCGCCCCGCGCCACCAGGTTCGGCAGGTCGATGGCCTGCTGCACCGGCAGCTCCCAGTCGAGCACGCCCACCAGGGTCTTGAGGTTGTAGGCCAGGATGGCCGGGCCGCCGGGCGAGCCGGCGGCCAGGACGAACTGGCCGTCCTTGTCCAGCACGATGGCCGGGGCCATCGACGAGCGCGGCCGCTTGCGCGGGGCCACGGCGTTGGCGGCCGGCGTGCCGTCGCGGTTGCGCGGCGAGAAGGAGAAGTCGGTCAGCTGGTTGTTGAGGAAGAAGCCGCCGACCATCCGGCCCGAGCCGAAGACGCTTTCGACAGTCGTGGTCATGGAAACGACGTTGCCGGCAGCGTCCACCACGACGAAGTGGGTCGTGCCGGCCGGCTCGAGCGTGGCGTCCGCGGCGAACGTCGGGGCGCCCTTTGGCTGGCCGGGGGCGGGGGCGGGGCCGGCGCGCTCGCCGATCTGGGCCGCGCGCTGGGCGAGGTAGTCCTTCGCCAGCAGCCCCTCGACCGGAACCTGCACGAAGGCCGGGTCGCCGATGTAGCGGTCGCGGTCGGCGTACATCAGCCGGCTCGCCTGGCTCAGCAGGTACCAGCCCTCGGCGTCGGCGGGGCCCAAGTCGGCGATCCTGGTCTGCTCCAGGATCCCAAGCCCCTCTAGCACCGCAGGACCGCCGGACGGGGCGTCCGGCGTACAGACGATCCAGACCCGGTAGGGGCGGCACAGCGCCGGCCCGGCCTTGGGGCGGTAGGCCTTCAGGTCGGCGAGCGTCATCGATCCCGGCCGCGGGCCCTCCGCCACCTTGGCGACGATCGCTTCGGCGATGGTCCCCTCCAGCAGCGCTTTCGGTCCCTCGGCGGCGATCTTGCGGACGGTGGCGGCGTAGGCCGGGTTGCGCCAGGTCTCGCCGGCCTGGATTTTGGTCCCATCCGGCTTGGTGAAGTAGGCCCTGGCGTCCGGCGTGCCCGCCTGCGGCGCGGCAGAGGCCGCCGCCGCGGCCATCCGGTTCGGGACGGGGAAGCCCTGGTCGGCCAGCCGCTCGGCTTCGGTGAACAGCCTCCGCCAGGGCAGCTTGCCGTGACGCTCGTGGGCCATGGCCAGCATGGCGACCGCGCCGGGCACGCCCGTCGAGCGGCCGGAGAGGACGGCCTCGCGGAAGTTCAGCGGCTTGCCGGTCTCGTCCAGGAACATGTCGGGGCCGGCGCCCGCCGGGGCGATCTCGCGTCCGTCGAAGGCGGTCACCTGGCGGCTGCGGGCGTCGTAGTAGGTCATGAATGCGCCGCCGCCGAGGCCGGAGCTCTGCGGCTCGACCAGGCCCAGCACCGCCTGCACCGCGACCGCCGCGTCCACCGCCGAGCCGCCGGCCCGCAGCACCTTCAGCCCGGCGTCGACCGCCATCGGATTGGCGGCGGCGACCATCGCCCGCGGCCCGGCAGCGGCCTCGGCGGGCGGTCCCGCCGTCTTGGGCGCGCCGGCGCAGGCGGCGAGCGTCAGGGCCAGGGCGGCGGCGAGCAGGCGGGGCAAGCGGATCAAGGACCAACTCCGGACAGGGGAGGGGCGACAATAGCGGCCAGGGCGTGGACAACAATCGCCGCGCCGTGCGAGGCAGGCCACACATGACCGGCGCTCCTGGAACACGCAACCTGATCACCGATGTGCCCGGTCTGACGGTGGGCCAGGCGCAGGACGCGGCCGTGCGCACTGGCGTGACCGTGATCCTTCCCGAGGGCCGAGCCGTGGCCGCCTGCGACATCCGCGGCGGCGGGCCCGGCACCCGCGAGACCGACGCCCTGGCGCCGGAGAATCTGGTCGATGCGATCGACGCGGTCGTCCTGGCCGGCGGCTCGGTCTACGGCCTGGCCGCCGCCGACGGGGTGGTCGCCTGGCTGGGGGCGCAGGGCCGCGGCTACGGCCTGGTGCGGCGCGAGGGCGTTCCGTTGTCGCCGGTGGTCCCGGCCGCCATCCTCTACGACCTGGCCAACGGCGGCGACAAAGCGTGGGGCGAGGAGCCGCCCTACCGCCGGCTGGGCCGCGAGGCCGCCGCGGCCGCGGGCGAGGACTTCGCGCTGGGGACCGCCGGGGCGGGGGCCGGGGCCATGGCCGGGGCGCTGAAGGGCGGGACCGGCTCGGCCTCCTGGATCCTCGAAGACGGGACGGCGGTGGGCGCGATCGCCTGCGTCAACAGCCACGGCTCGGTGGTCGCGCCGGGCGGGCGCACATTCTGGGCTGCGCCGTTCGAGGTGGGCGCCGAGTTCGGCGGCCTTGGCCCTGCCGGGCTGTCGGCCACGCCCGGCGACTGGGGACCGTCAAAGGGCGCCGCCGCGCCCCGCCAGAACACCACCATCGCCTGCGTCGCCACCGACGCGACCCTGACGCCCGCCCAGGCCAAGCGGATGGCGATGATGGCCCAGGGGGGCCTGGCCCGCGCGATCCGGCCGGCCTTCGCCCCCTTCGACGGCGATGTCGTCTTCGCCCTCTCCACCGGCGGGCGGCCCCTGACCGGCGGCGAGGCCCAGCTCGCGCGCATCGGCGGGGTGGCCGCCGACTGCCTGGCGCGCGCGGTCGCCCGCGGCGTCTACGAGGCGCAGGCCTGGCCGGGGACGGCCGTGCCGGCCTGGCGCGACCTAGGCGCCTGACGCCGCCGGCAGCGAACCGTCGACAATACAGTTGCTTACGCGCCGCCTAGCTCGGTTCGCGCACCCCTGCTAGGTTCCCGCCCAACCGATTTGAGTGGAGACTTCTTCTATGGCTTGGGGGCGGAAGGCGCTGCTGGTGACGGCGGCGGCGGCATTGGCGGGCACGGCGACGGCCCAGCCGGCGAACCGGGGCGGCCCGGTGGCGACCTACTGGATGAGCGCGGCGACCGCGACCGGCTTCGGCGCCGGCGCGCAGGCCGGCGCGCGGCCCTCCATGGGCCAGATCATGGGGATGATGAACGGCGGCGGCGGGAACGTCGCGAAGACCCTGACGCTGCAGCTCGGCTCCTCGCGCCGCCCGACCGGCGAGCCGCAGGCCGACCACCTGCCTCCGCCCAGTCTCGGCGCCGGCCAGCAGCTGCCGCTGCTGACCCCGCGCGCGGCGCCGCCGGCGCCGCAGACGCCGTACGTGCCGCACGAGTACCAGAAGCCCAAGGGCCGGATGCTGATCTTCTGGGGCTGCGGCGAGCGCGCCCGTCCGGGCCAGCCGCTGGTGCTCGACTTCGCTCAGATGGCCGAGGGCAAGCTGCCGCCGGGCATGCAGAACCTCTCGCAGATGTTCGTCTCGAGTCAGACCCCGCCCGCGCCGGGCCGCACCACCACCTACGGCGAATGGCCCAACGAGCGGACCCGGATCAACGTGCCGGCCAACGGCTCGCTGGTCGGCGAGCACGTTGTGCGCGGCAACTACAGCCCGGAGATCAAGTTCGCCCTGGGCCAGAACCAGGACTTCATGGGCCCCTTCAACCTGACGACCAACCGCAAGAACCCGTCGGGCTCGGGCCAGCTCGGCTGGGCGCCGGTGCAGGGCGCCAAGGCCTACCACGCGGTCATGATGGGCGGCGGTGAGAACGACACCGTGGTGATGTGGAGCTCCAGCGAGGTCCAGGCGATGGCCATGCTGCCGGACTACCTGTCCGACGGCGAGATCAGCCGGCTGGTGACCCAGAAGGCGCTGATGGCTCCGACCACCACCAGCTGCGCCATCCCCAAGGAGGCCCTCGACGCCAGCCCTAGCGGCATGGTGCAGATGGCGGCCTATGGCGGCGAAGCGAACTTCTCCTACCCGCCCAGGCCCGCCAAGCCGCCGGCCGGCTGGGCCCCGGAGTGGGTCGCCAAGGTGCGCTACAAGTCCACCACCGGCGCGATCCTCGGCATGGACATGGCCGACATGGGCGGCGGCGGCGATGACGAGGGCGGCCGTCCCCGTCCCGGCGCCCGCCCGCGCCCCGGCCAGCCCTCGCAAGGCGGTCGGCCCGCGCAGCAGCAGCCGCCGCGCCGTCCCGGCCTCGGCGACGTGATCCGCGGCGGCCTCGGCCTGCCCGGCCTCTAGGACCGGACAGCGGGGCGGCGGCTCTGTAATTCCCGCCGCCGCCCCGCTTGATCTTCGCGCGGACCGCAACTAGGTTCCGCGCCTCGCCGCAAGGCGGTGCGCGCCCGTAGCTCAGCTGGATAGAGCATCAGACTACGAATCTGAGGGTCGGACGTTCGAATCGTTCCGGGCGCGCCATTTTCTCCTTCACTGAAGCGACGGTTGCGAGCGGCCCTGACCTCCAGCGCTCGCCGTTCACCATCCCCGCCAACGCCCCGCACACCACCTGCCTCCACACATCGGCCACCACGCCCGCCAACCCGTGGTTGACGGGGCGGGGCCACACTGGCTGGCATGGAAGAGTTGCTCGCTTTCAGTCGGGCGCTGTGGCGGCTCGGGGACTCGGTCAGCCAGCTGCTGCTGGTGGCGGCGGCGATCGCGGCCGGGGCGGGGCTGGTGATCAGTCCGCACCTGCGCGGCGTGGCGTTCGCCACCGCGGCCGGGCTCGCGGCCCTGCATCTGTTGCAGTGATCTGACGCCGGAGCGCCCCGCGAGCGTGGCGCCGATATCGCACGCCTGCCGCTGAAGGTCTGGGCCCCGTGCCAGAATGAGACGCGTGTCGCGCCAAGGTTCTGGGGCCGTTCAGGTGCAGGAGCTTCGGGGCTATGGCGATCTATACCTTCGACACCATCACGGCGGCGCAGGCGCTGGCGTACAACGCGGCGGCTGACCAGCTGGTGTTCGGCCCCGGTCAGCGGGCCAACCAGGCGTGGGTCGGCTTCGTGCCGGCGGCCGGCGCCGAGCCAGAGCGGGTGACCATCACCCTCGGCGCGCGGACCGTGACCTTCGCCGCCTCGATCTACGGCGAGAGCGACTTCGTGTTCGGCGACGGCTCGCGCCTGTTCGTCGGCACGCCG
>NZ_DATAGM010000225.1:0-1561 GCF_036263695.1 Phenylobacterium sp. | reverse complement strand
GGGGCGCGCCGCTGGCCATGTTCGTCGACAAGGAGACCGGCCAGCCGCTGCACGACGACGAGGTCAACGCCCGCATCGTCGGCTTGATCGAGAAGGAAGGCGCCGACGCCTGGTTCACCCGGCCGGCCAGCGACTTCCTCGGCGCGCACGATCCGGACCGCTACGAGAAGGTCGAGGACATCCTCGACGTCTGGTTCGATAGCGGCTCGACCCACGCCTTCGTGCTGGAGAGCCGCGAGGACACCCGTTGGCCCGCCGACCTCTATCTGGAAGGCTCGGACCAGCACCGCGGCTGGTTCCAGTCGTCGCTGCTGGAGAGCTCCGGCACCCGTGGCCGAGCGCCCTACGACGCCATCCTCACCCACGGCTTCACCGTGGACGAGAACGGCGAGAAGATGTCCAAGTCCAAGGGCAACACCGTCGAGCCGCAGTCGGTGATCAAGGACTCCGGGGCCGAGATCCTGCGCCTGTGGGCGGCGATGGCCGACTACACTGAGGACCTGCGCATCGGCAAAGCGGTGATGGCCACCACCACCGACGCCTACCGCAAGCTGCGCAACACCGTCCGCTACCTGCTCGGCGCCCTGGCCGGCTTCTCCGACGCCGAGAAGGTCGCGCCCAAGGACATGCCGCCGCTGGAGCGGTTCATCCTCCACCGGCTTTGGGAGCTGGACGTGCAGGTGCGCACCGCCTACCGCGAATACCGCTTCTCGGACGCCGCCCGGCCGGTGCTGGAGTTCTGCCAGAACGAGCTGTCCGCCCTGTTCTTCGACATCCGCCGCGACAGCCTCTACTGCGACCTGCCGACCGCGCCAAACCGGCGCGCGGCGCGCACCGTGATGGACCTGGTCTTCGAGCGGCTGACCATCTGGCTCTCGCCGCTGATCCCCTTCACCATGGAAGAGGCCTGGAACACCCGCTTCCCGGACGCCGGCTCCAACTCCCTGCGGGTCTTCCCCGACACCCCCTCGGCCTGGCGCGACGACGCCGAAGCCGAGCGCTGGGAGAAGGTGCAGAAGGTGACTTCGGTGGTCACCGGCGCCCTTGAGGTCGAGCGTCGCGAAAAGCGGCTGGGCTCGGCCCTGGAGGCCGCCCCGCGGGTCCACATCGCCGATCCGGCGCTGCGGGCCGCCTTCGAGGGTCTGGACCCGGCCGAGGTGTTCCGCACCAGCCAGGCCGTGTTGGTCGAGGGCGACGGCCCGCAAGGCGCCTTCCGGCTGCCCGAAGCGCCCGGCGTCGCCGTCGAGCCGCTGAGGGCGCAGGGCCGCAAATGCGCCCGCAGCTGGCGGATCCTGCCGGAGGTCGGCTCCGATCCCCGCTATCCGGACCTGTCCCTGCGCGACGCCCAGGCGGTCGCGGCCTGGGACGCGGCCCGCCAGGGGCAGGGCGTCGCGTGAAGGGCTTCACCCGTCACGGCGCTTCGGCCCTCGCGCTCGCCGTCCTCATCCTCACCCTCGACCAGATCTCGAAATACTGGGTCGTCGAGGTCTTCCAGCTGGAGGCCCGCGGGCCCACGCCGCTCGCCGGACCGCTCTGGCTCAGCATGGTCTGGAACTCCGGC
>NZ_DATAGM010000224.1:0-3267 GCF_036263695.1 Phenylobacterium sp. | reverse complement strand
ATCGCCCAGGGACACGACCGCTGGGTGCGGCAGGACTACGCGACCGTGGCCGCCCACGGCCTCACCACCGTGCGCGACGGGCTGCGCTGGCACCTGATCGAGGGCCAGCGGGACGTCTACGACTGGTCGACCTGGCGGCCGATGCTGAAGGCGGCGCGCGAGGCCGGCGTCCAGGTGATCTGGGACCTCTGGCACTACGGCACGCCCGACTGGCTCGACATCTGGTCGCCGGACTTCGTCGAGCGGATGGCCGCCTTCGCCGAAGCCGCCGCGCGGGTGCGGGCCGAGGAGGACGACCGCGTCCCGGTCTGGTGCCCGCTGAACGAGATCAGCTACTTCGCCTACATGGCCGGGGACCAGGGTGAGTGGGCGCCTTACGCCAAGGCGCGGGGCGGCGAGCTCAAGCGCCAGCTGGTGCGCGCCGCCATCGCCGCGACCGACGCGGTGCGCCGGGTCGATCCGCGCGCCCGGGTGCTTTGGTGCGAACCCTGCGTGCACATTGTGCCCCAGACCCTGCAGCCGCACGACCTGGACGAGGCCCGGATGATGGCCGAGGCGCAGTGGGAGGCCTTCGACATGCTGGCGGGCCGGCGCGATCCGGAGCTGGGCGGCCGCCCCGAGATCCTCGACATCGTCGGGCTGAATTTCTACTCGCACAACCAGTGGACGCCGGCCGGCAATTTCGTGCCGCTGGGCCACCACTCGTGGCGCCCGTTCAGCACCATGCTGACGGACGTGGCCAGCCGCTACGGCCGCCCGCTGATGGTCGCCGAGACCGGCGCCGAGGGCTCGGCCCGCGCCGCCTGGATCCACTACGTCGCCTCAGAGGTCGAGCAGGCGCGCGAGTCCGGCGTGCCGGTGCAGGGGATCTGCCTTTATCCGGTGGCCAACTACCCCGGCTGGAACGATGGCCGCATCTGCCCGACGGGCCTGCTGGGACCCGCCGACGACGAAGGCCGCCGCCCGGTGCACCAGCCGCTGGCCCGCGAACTGCGCCGGCTGGCCGCTGAGGTCGAGGAGCAGCGGCGCCCGAAGGTGCTGCTGGCCGCCGAGTAGGCTTCAGGCGCTCGCTTCGAGGCGGCTGCGGGCAGCCCGGGCGAGCACCACGGCCGCGCCGCATACCGCCAACGCCCCGGCCAGGGCCGCCAGGCCCAGCCGGTAGGACGCCGCCTGGGCCAGCGCGCCGACGCCCATCACCGCCCCGCCGAACACCGCCGAGGAGCCGAGCGCGCGCAGCGAGCCCATGGTCGCCCGCACGGCCGAGGGGCTGGCGTCCTGCATCCGGGCCTCGAGGTTGATCTCCATGGTCTTGAACACCCCGGCCGTGACGATCAGCAGCCAGGCGGTGACCGGCGTCAGAAAGGCCGCGACGAGGCCGAGCAGCGCGGCCTGCGCCAGGAAGCCGTAGCCGAACCAGCCCGGCGGCAGCTTGCGCCAGCGGTGGGCGAAGGCGCTGACGATGAGCTTCATGGCGCTGAGGGCGACCATGTAGAGGGCGATCTGCGAGGCCGAGAGGCCGGCGTCCTGGACGATCACCGGGCCGTAGTCCTGCAGCACCCCGCCCAGGCCGGTGGCCAGCAGCAGCGGGATCATGAACCCCAGCACCGCCCGGTTGCGCAGCGCCTCGGCCACCGCAGCGGCGAAGCCGCCGACGTGCACTTCGGCGAGCTTGGGCGCGCGCGGCAGGATCGCCGCGCAGGTCGCCGCCACCGCTCCGGAGGCGACGCTCGCCCACAGCACCACCGGATAGCCGAACCGGATCGCCCCCGCCGCCCCCAGCGAGGCCGCCAGCACGCCGGCGGCCTGGATCGCGTGCGCTCGCCCGATGACCTTGGCGTACTCGCCTTCGCGGCCGACCGAGCGGAGTTCGTCGTAGACGACAGCCTCGTAGGTCCCCGTCGTGAAGGCGCTCTTCACGCCCCACAGCGCCAGGCCGCCGAGGAATCCCCAGAAGCTCGGAAAGGCCAGCCAGACGACAAACCCGCCGCAGCGGGCCACCTGGGCCAGGCACAGGATCCAGCGCCGGGACCAGTGGTCGGCGGCCACGCCCGCGGGGCCGTGCAGCATGATGGTGACGGCCGACCAAGCGGTCATGATGGTCGACAGCTGCAGCGGCGAGACGCCGTGATCGACGAACATCACCGCGTACAGCGGATAGATCAGCACGAAGGCGTCAAAGAACCTCAGCGCGTAGATCTTCGCGAGGAAGGCGTTCATGTCGGCGGGGCCCTCGGCCGTCGAGGATCTCGCCTAGCACGAGTTGGCCCCCGCCCCGCAAGCGCTTGCCTAACGCCGTTCACCTAAATCAGCTTCCCCTACGGCCCCGCTCGAGAGGGCCTGCAACAGAAGCATGCGCGCCGGCTTCGGCGCGTATGGGAGGGATCGACATGGGTAGGTGGAAGTGGGGCGCTTCGGCGCTCGCGCTGGCGTTGGCGGCTCCGGGACTGGCGGCGGCCCAGAGCGTGGTCGAGGAGCTGATCGTCACCGCCCAGAAGCGGGAGGAGTCCGTCCAGGACGTGCCGATCGCCGTCTCGGCGTTCGGCGAGGAGGCGCTGAAGGCCCGGCGCATCGACGGGGCCCAGAACCTGGTGGAGTCGGTTCCCAACCTGACCTTCACGCGGCGGGCCCTGCGCAACAACTTCCAGATCCGCGGGGTCGGCGCCCAACTGGTCTCGGCGTCCGGCGACGACGGCGTGGGGGTGCACCACAACAACGTGCCGCTGACCACCAACCGCTCGGCCGACGCGGAGTTCTACGATGTGGAGCGGGTGGAGGTGCTGCGCGGGCCGCAGGGCACCCTGTTCGGCCGCAACGCCACCGGCGGGGTGGTCAACGTCATCACCAACAAGCCTACCGACCAGCTGGAAGGGGCGATCACCGTCGACGTGGGCAACTACGAAGCCATGCGGATGAACGGGTTCGTGAACATCCCGCTGGGCGAGATGTTCTCGCTGCGGGTGGCCGGCTTCGGGCTGCAGCGCGAGGGCTACACCAAGAACCTGCTGAACGGGCAGGACATCGACGACAGGCAGATCTGGGCCGGGCGGGTCACCCTGGCGTTCGAGCCCACCGAGACCTTCCGCGGCTTCCTCCTGTGGGACAGCTTCGCCGAGGACGACAGCCGCGGCGCACGCAAGCAGCTGTGCGTGAAGGACCCGGGCCTCAGCACCATCGGCGGCGTCGCCACGGGCGCGGCCCAGGTGGCCTTCACCCGCGGCTGCCTGCCGGCCAGCGTCTACGACCCGAACGCCTTCGGCACGACCAACC
>NZ_DATAGM010000223.1:0-10333 GCF_036263695.1 Phenylobacterium sp. | reverse complement strand
CCGGCGCTTCGGCCGCTGGGGCTTCGGCGGCTTTATCGGCCTGCTCGCCGCAGGCGGCGACCGCGAAGGCGGCGGCCAGGCCGGCGGCCATCATCATAGGACGCATTGGACATTTCCCCCGTTGTGATTGGGGACAGTGGGCCACGGTCGAGCTGTCCTGACAAGCGGCGGGGCCGCCGCGGGCCGATCAGGCCGCGGTCTCTCCCAGCGACCACTCCACGCCCCACGGGTCGCGGAGCACGCCGTAGAAGTCGCCCCAGAACTGCTTCTCGAGCGGCATCTTCACCTCGCAGCCGGCGTCGAGCGCCCGCTTCCACCAGTCCTGGATCCCCTTCACCTGCAGGTGGACGTTGAACGCAGCGGGCGCGGCCTCGGCGTGGCCGGCGCGTCGGTCATGGTCATGGTCAGGTCTCCTTCGGCTGAAGCGGACGGATCACCGCGCCCGGCGCTGCGGCTCGGCGAGGCGGTCGAGGTGCATGCGGATGTGCGCCGCCTCGGCGGCGGTGTTGGCCAGCGCGATGGCGCGGTTGAAGGACTCGCGGGCCTCCTCGTTGCGGTCCAACTGCATCAACAGGCCGCCCTGCAGGCCGTGGAAATGGAAGTAGCCGGCGAGCGGCTCGGCCAGCGGCGCAATCATCGCCAGCGCCGACTCGGGGCCGCGCACCTTGGAGACCGCCACGGCCCGGTTCAGCGTCACCACCGGTGAGGGCTGCAGCTCCTCGAGCGCGGCGTAGAGCAGGTCGATCTGCGCCCAGTCGGTGTCCTCCGGCCGCTCGGCCCGGGCGTGCAGGGCGGCGATGGCGGCCTGCACCTGGTAGGGGCCGCGGCGGCGGTGGCGCATGGCCTTGTCGATCAGCGCCAGCCCCTCGTTGATCAGCTTGCGGTTCCACAGGCTGCGGTCCTGATCGTCCAGCAGCACAACCTGTCCCTCGGCGTCGAACCTGGCCGGGGCCCGCGAGTGCTGCAGCAGCATCAGGGCGACCAGTCCCATGATCTCAGGCTCGGCCTTGAACAGCCGCAGCAGCAGCCGGCCGAGGCGGATCGCCTCCTCGCACAGCGGGGCCTTGGCCTGCACCGCGTCGAAGCTCGCCGAATAGCCCTCGTTGAAGATCAGGTAGACCATGGCAGCGACCGCCCCGAGCCGCTCGCTGCGCTCGATGGCGCCGGGCGTCTCGAAGGGCACTTCGGCCTTGGCGATGCGGGCCTTGGCGCGGGTGATCCGCTGCTCCATGGCCGCCTCGCCGACCAGGAAGGCGCGGGCGATCTGCTTCACCGACAAGCCCGAGACGATCCGCAGGGCCAGCGCGATCTGCTGGGTGGCTGGCAGCTCCGGATGGCAGCAGATGAATAGGAGGCGCAGGACATCATCGCGGTAGTCGGCGGCGTCCACCTGATCGACGGCGGCGGTCTCCGCATCGTCGAGATCGGAAATCACCTCTTCAGACGGCAGCGCCTCCTGACGGCTGCGCCGGCGCACCCCGTCGATGCCGACGTTGCGGCCGACCATGATCAGCCAGGCGGCCGGATCGCGCGGCGGTCCGTTCTGGGGCCAGGACTTCAGGGCCCTGAGGCAGGCGTCCTGATAGGCTTCCTCGGCGGTGTCGAGGTCGCGGAAGTAGCGCAGCAGCGCGCCCACGGCCTGGGGACGCGCCGAGGTCAGCGCCGCATCGATCCAGGCCATGTCGCTCATGCACGCACCTCGTCAGCTCTCGTCACTTCATGGGGTTTGAACACGGCCAGCGGCCGCACTTCGAACGAGCCGGCCGAGCTCGAGGCCTTGCCCAGTTCCTTGGCCGTCTCGATGGCGTCATCGAGCGAGGCGCACTCGACGATGAAGAAGCCGAGCAGCTGCTCCTTGGTTTCCGCGAAGGGCCCGTCGATGACCATCGCCTCGCGGCCCTTGCGGATCGTCGTCGCCGCCGTGGTGGGCAGCAGGCGGGCCACCGGGCCCAGCCGGCCCTGCCGGGCGAGCTTCTCCTCGACCACCTCCAGGCGCTTGATGGCGGCCTCGTCTTCTTCCTTGGTCCAGGCGCCGACCACGTCTTCGGAGTCGTAGCAAAGGATGGCGTAGAGCATCGATGGAGCCTCGTTCATGCTTAGGACGCCCCAGTATGCTCCGGGCCGACAGAGGCGGCGAAAAAATCTCGCGCCTCGTCCGCCGGGCGACACCGCATCGAAGTTGCGGTATGGCTGCGCGGCTGGAAACTTATCGGCGATAAGGCATGGAACACTTCGACGTCCTGATCGTGGGCGCAGGGCTCTCGGGGATCGGCGCAGCGCACCACCTGCAGCGCAAGGCGCCCGACCGCAGCTATGTGATCCTTGAGGGCCGCGAGGCGATCGGCGGCACCTGGGACCTGTTCCGCTACCCGGGCATCCGCTCGGACAGCGACATGTACACCCTCGGCTACGCCTTCAAGCCGTGGACCGAGGCCAAGGCCATCGCCGACGGCCCGTCGATCCTGAACTATGTGCGCGAGACGGCCCGCGAGGGCGACGTGGAGCGCCACATCCGCTTCCGCCACAAGGTGGTCCGCGCCGACTGGTCGAGCGAGGATGCGGCCTGGCAGGTGCAGGCGGTCCGCTCCGACGGCGAGCGCCGCGAAACCGTCCGCTTCACCTGCAACTTCCTGTTCCTGTGCGGCGGCTACTACAGCTACGAGGGCGGCTACACCCCGCAGTGGGAGGGGATGGAGCGGTTCAAGGGCGCCATTGTCCATCCGCAGGCCTGGCCGGAGGATCTCGACTACGCCGGCAAGCGGGTGGTGGTGATCGGCTCCGGCGCGACGGCGGTGACGCTCGTGCCCGAAATGGCCAAGACCGCGGGCCACGTGACCATGCTGCAGCGCTCGCCGACGTACGTGGTTTCGCGCCCGGCCGAAGATGCGGTGGCCAACAAGCTGCGCCGGCGCCTGCCGGCGAAGCTCGCCTACGGCATCGTCCGCTGGCGCAATGTGCTGTTCGGGATGTGGTTCTTCCGCATGGCCCGCAGGAAGCCGCAGGCGGTGAAGCAGCGGATCATCGACATGGTCCGGGCCGAACTTGGCGAAGGCTACGATGTCGAGACCCACTTCACCCCCAGCTACAATCCCTGGGACCAGCGGCTCTGCCTGGTGCCGGATTCCGACCTCTTCCAGGCGATCAGGGCCGGCGCCGCCTCGGTGGTCACCGACCACATCGAGACCTTCACCGAGACTGGCCTGAAGCTGAAGTCCGGCGCGCAGCTCGAAGCCGACGTCATCGTCACCGCCACGGGCCTGCAGCTCCAGGTGATGAACGGCATCGCCCTCACCGTCGACGGCGCGCCCGTCGAGCCCGGCAAGCTGCTCAGCTACAAGGGCATGATGTACGAGGGCGTGCCGAACCTGGCCTCCGCCTTCGGCTACACCAACGCCTCCTGGACGCTGAAGTGCGACCTGACGTGCGACTACGTCTGCCGGCTGCTCAACCACATGAAGAAGACCGGGGCCCGGCAGGCGACGCCTCGCAACACCGACCCCGACATGCCGCGCCTGCCCTGGCTCGACTTCACCTCGGGCTATGTGCTCCGCGCCATGGATAAGTTTCCCAAGCAGGGCGCCAAGCCGCCGTGGAAGCTGCACCAGAACTACGCCCTGGACCTCCTCACCCTGCGCTACTCGCCGATCGAGGATGGCGTGATGGCGTTCTCGAAGCCGGCGGGGGCGAAGCCGGCGGCGGACCGTGCCGAGGCGGCCTGAGCCTCAGGCGGCCGCCGGACGCAGCGGCGCTGGATTGACCAGCCCGCGGGCGCGCCGCACGGGAACTTCCACCAGCCGGAAGAAGACGAAGCTGACGAGCAGGGACAGCGGCGGGCCGACGATCAGCAGCAACCACCAGGGCATGATGGCGCCGGCCAGCTTCGGGTAGCTGAGGGTCAGGACGGTGTTCACCAGCGGGTGCAGCAGGAACAGGCTGAGGCTCATCTGACCGCAGACCACCAGCAGCGGCGAGCCGAGGAGGCCGGCGTGGACGCTGTCGGCCCGCAACTCGTCCGTCACCGTCAGCACCAGGGCGCAGGCGAGCAGCGCGACCCCGAACGGGGCCAGGCTAAAGTAGACCGCGTTGAGGTTCGGCAGCATCGCCCAGACCATCAGGACCCCGATCCCGAGGCCGACCGCCAGCCGCCGCAGCGTGGTGCGGCTGACCTGTCCGCGGACGGCGAAGCCGAGCAGCATGCCGATGGACAGGGCGTCGGCGACCGCGAGCGGGGTCTCCAGCGCCAGGGCCGGATGCTCGGGCATCAACAGGGCCCCGCCCAACACCCGGGCGCCGAGGCTGAGCGGGATCATCCACCACAACAGCGCCTTCAGCGTGCGCAGGCCGAACACCAGCGCGACCAGGAGATAGATGGCCACCAGCTGCTCCTGGGCGCTGATCAGCCAGAAGTGGGCGGGGAAGGCCTGCCCCTCGAACAGCATCTTGGGCACGTTGCCCATGTAGCCGAGGTAGAGCGGCCAGGTGGTCAGGATCTGCGAGGTGAGCGGCCCGCGATCGACCAGCCCCAGCACGACGTAGAAGCCGATCACGCAGGCTAGCACCGGCCAGACCCGCACATGCCGCAGGCCGAAGATGGCGGCGGCGGCCCGCGCCCGCTCGCCGAATCCGCCGTTCAGCTGGGCCTCGAAGCGGGTGAGGATCGAGGTCAGGAAGTAGCCGGTGGCGACGAACAGCACCGAGGCCGTCGGCTTGGCCAGGTTGAAGGAGAAGAGGCCGCTCGGCACATAGTGGGTGGTGACGATCAGCAGCAGGGCGAGGCCGCGCAGGCCGTTGACCGAGTCCTCGACGGCGATCTTCGGCCGGCTCATGCTTGGGCTTCCCGGGGCGGCGCCGGCTTCACGGGGCCAAGACTCATGAGCAGGCCGCTCACCGTCATGATGTGGATGGTGAACACCCCGAAGGCGTAGATCACATAGAGGAAGTAGAGCTCGGTGGCGCCCATCAGCTGCGGATGGAGGGCCGCGAACGCGACGACCGCGAGGACCTTGACCGAGTAGGAGCTCGCCACCGCCGCGATCACCCGCACCAAGCTCAGGCCCTCGTTGCGGGCCATCAGGAAGGTGAGCAGGAAGCTCGCCAGGATCACGAAGCTCAGCACGTTCATCGTGTCGTTGATGATCTTGGCCCCGTGGATCACCGGCCTGCCCAGCAGGGTGTCGAAGCCGAGGGCGAACATCGCCAGCAGGCACAGCGTGATCAGGAACGGGTAGGCGACCGTCCGGCGCGTGAAGATCTGGGTGGCGGCCAGCGCCAGGCCGAAGCTGGCCCACAGCACCGCGAAGGTCCGGTGCTCAAAGCCCCCGTCCGGCGCGTAGTCGCAGCTGAGGGTGAACAGGGTCGGCTCGCAGGCCAGGCCGAACAGCCTCGGGAGCACCAGCGCCTCGAGCTGCGGAAGCCCGGTGTAGCAGGCCGCGGCGACGGCCCCTGCGGTCAGCACGAACGCCGCCCCGCGCATCAGGCTGCCTCCAGCTCGACGCCGTGGGCGGTCGAAACCGACCCGTGCAGCGCCAGGCCCCCCTCGATACGCAGCTTGCGGGCGACCACCCAGGCCGCGGCGCTGCGGCTGCCGATGACCAGGTTGCCGGACACCACCGCGTCTGACTTGGTCAGCAGGCCCTGCTCGAAGACCGCCTCGCCAGTGACGTGGACATAGCCGTTGACGGTGACCGGCTCGCGGAACACCGCGCGGCCGTTGATGGTGAGGTCGCCGGCGACCTTCACGGCGCCGTCGAAGGCGCAGTCGCCCAGCAGCCGCAGGTCATCCCCGCAGACCAGCGGGTTGGTCAGGTCGCGGTTCGCCAGCTTGATGGACGCCCAGGCGAAGCGCGGCGCGGCGGTGACCGCGGGGCGCGCCGCGCCGGCCGGCGCGGAGGCGGCGAAGGGCGTGCGGCCCTTGCGAACCACGGCGTACTCGCCCTCCAGGCGGCGGGGCGCGCCCTCGGTCGTCGGGTCCAGCGCCAGGAACGCGCCCTTCGCTGGCCGCGCTTCGAGCGCCCGGTCGGGCGCGGCGGGCAGCTCGACCTGATGCTGGCTCGCACTGTGGCGGTGCAGCCAGTAGTAGAACGCGTGCAAGGCGACGAGGCCGACCAGCAGGGCCGTGGGCAGGAACACGCTAAGCGCCGACATGGCGGCTCCTGAAGCGTGCCGTCTTGTCCCAGGACAGGTGCGCGTTGAACCACAGGCCGCGCAGCGCGAAGAACAGGCCCTGAGTGGCGGCCACCATGCTGATCGCCGAGGACAGGAAGATCAGCGGCAGCATGGCCAGCGCAGCGACCTGCCTGTCGCGCATCGCGGCCGCGGCGATCTGGAAGTAGGGCGCGAAGTTGCCGAAGCCGATGACGAACGACAGGGCCGACACGACCGCGAAGTTGAACGGCGGATAGGAGTAGAGCGTCGGATAGGCCAGGGCCGCCGCCAGGCTCAACAGCGACAGCGGCGGGAACAGGAAGAAGAGCAGCACCAGGGCCGCGTCCAGCCGGCGCAGCGGGGTCTGGCGCGGCGTGCTGACCACCGCGCCGAAGTATTTGAAGAGGCACTGGTTGTGCCCGCAGGCCCAGCGGCGCACCTGGCGGAACCGGACCTCCCAGTTCTCTGGCGATTCCTCGTAGCACATGGCGTCGTCGACGTATTCGACCCCCCAGCCGCCGATGAACAGCCGGTAGGTGAGGTCGGTGTCCTCGGCCAGCGTCTCCGCCGACCACCCGCCCACCGCGGCCAGCGCGGACATGCGGATGCCGCCGACCGTGCCGCCGAACTGCGGCAGCAGGTTCCACATCCCTCTCGCCGCCTGGTCGATGGTGTAGCCGCCGCGCCGCTCCAGATCGAGCAGCCGCGTCAGCAGGTTGGTCTGGGTGTTGTAGGGCACGACCCGGCCCATGGTCGCGCCGACCTGCGGATCGACGAACGGGGCGACCAGCTTCTTCAGGAGTGGCGGCTGCGGCAGGTAGTCGGCGTCGAAGAACACCAGGAGCTCGCTGCTCACCAGCCGCAGCGCGTCGGCGACCGCCGCGGGCTTGCCGGGCTGGGCCGAGGCCGGCCGGTGCAGCGGTCGGATCCGGCCGCCCGAGCGGGCGGCGAAGTCGTCGACGATCGCCGCCGTCCCGTCGCTGGAGCGGTCGTTGACCACCAGGATGGTCAGCTTGTCGGCCGGATAGTCGAGCGCCAGCAGGTGCTCGAGGCAGCCGGCGATGACCCGCTCCTCGTTGTGCGCCGGCACCAGCACCGTAACGCTGGGCCACTCCGTGATCGGCGCCCGGCTGAAGGGGCTGGCCTGCGGCCGGGACATGGCCACAAGCGAGAAGCCGATCTGCCGCACGAGGAAGACCAGAGACAGCAGGCTGCTCACCGCGAACAGCAGCAGGAAGAGGATCTGCGCGGTGAGGCTCATCCCGCTGCTAGAGGCCGAGCTTCAGGCCAAGCAGCAGGCCCTGCACGTCGTAGAAGTCCGTCTCGGCGATCTCGCCGCGCAGGTAGATCTCGTGCTTGGGGGTGATCCGGTAGCCCAGCGACGGCCGCAGCGCCCAGAAATCGGACTCGACTCCGATCCCCAGCAGGGAGTCGTAGGTCATCTTGCCCGCTTCGCCGGCCAGGCCCGCGGTCAGGCCGTTGGCGCGCACGGTCTGGACGCCGCCGCTGACCGAGTAGCCGTTCTCGTCCGAGCTGTTGAGCGACAGCGCCGCCCCGCCCTGCAGGACCCAGTATCCGCTGGCGTCGGCCGGCGGCAGATAGCGGACCACGTCGATCGCCGGCTGCACTTCCTCGCCCCCCGAGCGGTAGCTGCGGTAGGTGAGACGCGGGGTGATGACCCAGCCTTCCGCGCCCGCCGGCTTGTAGCGCAGCTGGGCGGAGGCGAAGACCTCCGGCAGGATGTTGAAGTTGTCCGAGCTGGTGCCGACCATCAGCTGCGGGCGCAGGGACTCCGTGGCGTCCCAGGAGACGCCGACGGCGCCGAAGGTGGCGTCCTCTTCCCGCGAAACGGAGGAAACGTCGGCATGGAAGCCGACGCCGTCGCCGAACACCGCCAGATAGGCGCCGATGTAGTCCCGGTCCTCGTAGCCGTCGCTGACTGAAGCGCTGCCGGCGTAGACGTTGACGGTGGACTGCTCCTCGGCCGACGCGGCGGCGGCCGGGCCGAGCAACGCCAGGACGATGGCCAGCGGCCTGCCCACAAACGACATGGTCTTCTCCATTGATGTCCTGTGCATGTGAACGGCCGTCAGGCGGCGCGTGCTGAGCGGTTGCGCCGGCTGAGGAGGCGGGCGGCGATCCGCTCCGCCGCGCGGCCGTCGCCGTAGGGTCGGGTGTCCAGGCTCATCTTGGCGAACAGCTCGCCGTCGGCCAGCAGCTCGGCGCCCAGTTTCCAAGCGGTGGGCTTGCCGACGCCGCAGAGCACCGCGCAGCCCGCCTCGATGGACTCCGTCCGCTCGGTCGTCTCGCGCAGCACGAGCGCCGGCTTGCGGAAGGTGGGCGCCTCCTCCACCAGACCGCCGGAGTCGGTGATCACGAACCGGCACCTCTGCAGGAGGTGGATCATCTCGTCGTATTCGAGCGGGGCGACCAGCTGCACCCCGCGCACGTCGGCCAGGATGGTCTCCGCGAGCTGCCGCACCTGCGGATTGGGGTGGACCGGGAAGATCACCTGCACGGCGTGGGTGCGGCAGAAGGCGGCCAGCGCTTCGAAGGTGCGCTTCATCGGCGCGCCGAAGCTCTCCCGGCGGTGCATGGTGAACAGCACCATCGGCAGGTTGCGGTCGAACAGCCCGAAGCGGCGGTCGAGCTCCAGGGTGCGCTCGGCGGGCGTGAGGCGAACGACCTCCAGGGCCGCATCGACGACGGTGTTGCCGGACAGCAGGATCCGATCGGCCGCGACGCCCTCGGCCCTCAGGTTGTCGTAGGCCAGCCGCGTGGGCGGGAAGTGCAGGTCAGCGAGCCGCGCGATCAGGATGCGGTTCATCTCCTCCGGCCAGGGGGAGGCGACGTCGCCAGTCCGCAGGCCGGCCTCCACGTGGGCGACCGGGACTTTGGCGTGGAAGGCGCTGAGCGCGGCGGCGAAGGCGGTGGTGGTGTCGCCCTGCACCACGACCGCGCTGGGCCTGACCTCATCGATCACCTGACCCACGCCCGACGTGACCGCGCCGGCCAGGTAGTTGAGGCTCTGGTTCGGCCGCATCAGGTTGAGGTCGAAGTCCGGCGTGATGCCGAACAGATCGAGCACCGGGCGCACCATCTCGCGATGCTGACCGGTCGTGCAGACGACGACCTGGCCTGCGCCCTGACGGCGGAGCTCCAGGATCACCGGGGCCAGTTTGATGGCCTCCGGCCGGGTGCCGAGTACGACGAGTGCTTTCACGTTTTACCGCCGCCTGGCGACGGGCAGTCCCGCCGAAGGCGACGTCCTCCCCCAAGGATGTCGCGTCCAGCACAGGCTAAACTGCTTTATGATTCCATAACCTTAACGGACCGCGCCCAATCGCCGCGGCCAAGCTACTGCGCCCGCATCGCGTCCCAGCTGCGGGTGCCGCCCGCGGGCGCGCCGGCGCCGGCCACCGAGCGCAGGTAGGCCATGT
The DNA here is from genome assembly GCF_036263695.1 of Phenylobacterium sp. Taxonomy (GTDB): domain Bacteria; phylum Pseudomonadota; class Alphaproteobacteria; order Caulobacterales; family Caulobacteraceae; genus Phenylobacterium. The sequence goes on along the minus strand of NZ_DATAGM010000223.1, from coordinate 749 downwards.
TGTTGGCCACCAGCTCGGGGGGAAGGTCCTGGCGGGCGAGCGTCTCGGCTTCGTCGAAGCGGCCCTGCAGGCCGAGCACCAGCGCCAGGTTTTGGCGCACCTTCATGTCCGCGCCCGGGAGGGCGGCGGCGCGGCGCAGCAGCTGCTCAGCTTCGGCGGTCTGGCCGGAGGCGGCCAGGAACATGGCGAGGTTGGTCATCGCGGCGGGATTTTCCGGCGCGAGGGCCAGGGCGCGGCGGTGTGCGGCGAGCGCCTCGTCAGGGCGCTGGGCCTGCTCGTAGCCGATCGCCAGCAGCGAGACCGCCCGCCAGTCGCGGGGCGCCAGCGCGGCGGCGGCGTTGGCCGGCGCGAGGGCGTAGAACCCCTGGCCGCGGGCGATGTGGGCTCTGGCCAGCTCCAGCTGGGCCTCGACGTTGGTGGGCGCAAGGTGAGCCACCTGCTGGGCGGTGGAGGCGGCCTCGTCGTTGCGGCCCATCGCCCGCAGGGCGCGAGCCAGCTTCACGCCGGCGTCGGCGTCCGTGGGGTTGCGGTCGAACTCGCGGGCCCAGAAGGCGGCGCGGGCTAGGGGATCCATCCGCTCCACCGCCGCGCGCTCCTCGGGGGTCGCCCGGGCTGGTGCGGCCGGCGCGGCGCCTTTGGCCTCGGGCTTGGCTTTGGCGTCGGCCGCGGCGGCCTCGCCGGGCTTGTCCTTCTTGCCGAACCATCCGGCCTGCGCAGGCGCGGCCTGAAGGACGAGAAGAGCGGCGAGG
>NZ_DATAGM010000222.1:0-17457 GCF_036263695.1 Phenylobacterium sp. | reverse complement strand
ACGCTACGGCGCACCGCCAGCCCCGCAATGTTGCGCCAAAAGCTCATGCGAGTATTCGAACCCTTAAAGGACGTGGCGCGGGCATGACAACGTCATTTGAGCGCCCGAAAGGTTAAGCTTTGGACAGGCGTTGGAACTTCTGGATCGACCGCGGCGGCACCTTCACCGACGTGATCGGACTTTCGCCGGACGGCGAGGAGGTCTCGCTGAAGCTGCTGTCGGCGTCCCCGGCGTACGAGGACGCCGCCGTCGAGGCGATGCGGCGGGTGCTGGGGGCCGAGCCTGGCGCGCCGTTCCCAGCCGAGAAGGTCGAGGCGATCAAGATGGGCACCACGGTGGCCACCAACGCGCTCCTGGAGCGGCGCGGGGCCAAGACCCTGCTGGTCGTCACCGCCGGCTTCCGGGACGCCATATTGATCGGCGACCAAGCCCGGCCGCACCTGTTCGCCCTCGACATCCGTCGGCCGGAGCCTCTGTACGCGGGCGTTGTGGAGGCGGAGGAGCGGCTGGCGGCCGACGGCGCCGTCGTGCGTCCGCTGGATGTCGACGACCTTGCCCGCAAGCTCGCGGAGGCGCGGGCGGAGGGCTTCACCTCGGCGGCCATCGCCTTCCTGCATTCCGACCTCAACCCCGAGCACGAGCGCGCCGCCGGCGAGATCGCCCGCGCCGCCGGCTTCGAGTTCGTGGCGCTCAGCAGCGAGGTCTCGCCCCTCCCCCGCTACGTGCCGCGGGCCGAGACGACGGTCGCCGACGCCTACCTCACGCCGATCCTGCAGGCCTACGTCCGCAAGGTGGCCGGGGCGGTGGGCGGGGCGCCGCTCTACTTCATGACCTCGGCCGGGGCGCTGGTGAAGGCCGAGGCCTTCCGCGGCCGCGACGCGCTGGTCTCCGGCCCGGCCGGCGGGGTGGTCGGCGTCGCCCGCACCGCCGAGGCGGCGGGCGCGGAGGCCGTGCTCGGCTTCGACATGGGCGGCACCAGCACCGACGTCGCGCGCTTCGCCGGGGCGCTGGAGCGCAAGGACCAAGCGCGGATCGCCGGGGTGCGGGTTCGCAGCCCGATGCTGGACGTGGAGACGGTGGCGGCCGGCGGCGGCTCGATCCTGACCTTCGACGGCATGCGCGCCCGGGCCGGCCCCCACTCGGCCGGCGCCGAACCGGGGCCTGCGGCCTACGGGCGCGGCGGTCCGGCCACGGTCACCGACGCCAACCTGGTGCTGGGGCGGCTGGAGCCGGCCTTTTTCCCCAGCGTGTTCGGGCCGAAGGGTGACGCCCCGCTCGATCCCGCCGCGGCCCGCGCGCGGCTCGCCGAGCTCGCCCAGGCGATGGGCGCGGAGAGCCCCGAGGCGGCGGCGGAAGGCTTCGTCGCCGTGGCCGTGGAGCAGATGGCCCAGGCGGTGCGCCGCATCTCCACCGAGCGCGGATTCGACCCGCGCGACCACGCCCTCGTCGCCTTCGGCGGCGCGGCCGGCCAGGTCACCTGCGAGGTGGCCGAGGCGCTGGGCATCTCCGAGGTGCTGTGCCCTCGGCACGCCAGCGTGCTCTCTGCCTGGGGCATCGGCCAGGCCCAGGTCGCGGCCCTGCGGCTGGCGGGCCTCGAGGCGCCGTTGGACGACGCCGGCCTCGGCCGCGCCCGCGAGGGTCTGGACGCTGTCGAACAGGACGCCCGCGAGGCCCTCGCCGCCCAGGGCGCGCGCCCCGGCGAGGTCCGCCGCACCCTTCGCCTGCGCTACGACGGCGCCGACGCCGAGTTGCCGGTCCCGGAGGGGCCGCTGGCCGACGTCCGCACCGCCTTCGAGACCGCCCACCGGCGCCTGTTCGGCTTCATCGAGCCGGCGCGCACGGTTCTGATCGCCACCGTGGAGGCGGAGGCTGTCTCTCAATCCGCTCATCCCGACGAAAGTCGGGATCCAAGCGGCGTCTCCACCGACTCAGCATGGGCCCCGGCTTTCGCCGGGGTGAGCGGTGGGAAGGTGCGGATGTTCGTGCGGGGCGGCTGCGACGAGGCGCCCATTATTCCCGCCGCCGACGCGTCCGACGTCTCCGGCCCCGCCCTCATCGTCCGCCCCGACACCCAGATCGCCGTCCTCCCCGGCTGGCGGGCGACAGCCGACGCCGACGGCCTGATCCGCCTCGTCCGCGAAGGCGCGGCCGCCCGGACCCAGGTCACGCTCGACCGGCCCGATCCCGTGACCCTCGAGCTGTTCAACCGCCGCTTTATGGGCGTGGCCGAGGCCATGGGCGCGGCCCTGGAGCGGACCGCCCACTCGGTGAACATCAAGGAGCGGCTCGACTTCTCCTGCGCCCTGTTCGACGTCGACGGCGGGCTGGTCGCCAACGCGCCCCACATGCCGGTGCACCTGGGTTCCATGGGCGCCAGCGTCCGGGCCGTCCGCGACCGCCACCCCAACCTGAAGCCCGGCGAGGCGTTCGCGCTCAACAATCCCTACGCCGGCGGCACCCACCTGCCGGACATCACGGTGGTCATGCCGGTGTTCCTGGCCGGCGACGCCGAGCCCGCCTTCTATGTCGCCGCGCGCGGCCACCACGCGGACGTGGGCGGGGTGCAGCCCGGTTCGATGCCCCCCTTCTCCAAGGCCATCGACGAAGAGGGCGTGCTGCTGGACGCCCTGCCGATCATGCAGGGCGGAGATTTCCTCGAGCCCGAGACCCGCGCCGCCCTCGCCTCGGGCCAATGGCCGGCCCGCGCGCCGGACCGCAACATCGCCGACCTGAAGGCCCAGATCGCCGCCTGCCAGGCCGGCGCGGCGGCGGTGGCCGAGATGATCGCCCTGCACGGCCGCGAGGTGGTCGCCCGCTACATGCTGTTCGTGCAGGAAAACGCCGAGGCGGCCGTGCGCCGGGCCCTCCACCGGCTGTCGGACGGCGCCGCCCGCGCGCCGATGGACGGCGGCGGCGAGGTGGTGGTGCGCACCAAGGTCGACGCCGCGGCCGGCGAGGCGGTGCTCGACTTCACCGAGAGCGCCGGCCAGCTGCCGTCCAACTTCAACGCCCCATCGGCGATCGTGGACGCGGCGGCGCTCTACGTCTTCCGCACGCTCGTGGACGACGACATCCCGCTGAATTCGGGGTGCCTGAAGCCGCTGCGGATTCTCACCCGCAAGGGCTCGATGCTGGACCCGAACCCGCCCGCCGCGGTGGTGGCCGGCAACGTCGAGACCAGCCAGCATGTGGTGGACGCCCTCTACGCCGCGCTGGGCGTGATGGCGGGCGCCCAGGGGACGATGAACAACTTCACCTTCGGCGACGAGGTCCGGCAGTACTACGAGACCATCTGCGGCGGGGCCGGGGCGACGGCGAACGCGCCGGGCGCCAGCGCCGTCCATACCCACATGACCAACTCGCGGCTCACCGACCCGGAGATCCTGGAGCGGCGGTTCCCGGTGCGGGTGGAGACGTTCGAGGTGCGCAAGGGCTCCGGCGGCCCGGGCGCCCACCCCGGCGGCGACGGCGCGCGGCGCAGGATCCGGTTCCTGGAGCCGATGTCGGCGGCGCTGCTCTCCACCCGGCGCGAGCATCCGCCGCAGGGGGTGGCCGGGGGCGGGCAGGGCGCGGCCGGCGCTCAGCGATTGATCGGTCCGACAGGCGCGGTAAGACAGCTCCCGGGGTGCTTCTCCATCGAGGTGGCGCCCGGCGAGGCGGTCGAGATCGAAACCCCCGGCGGAGGCGGGTTTGGTCCTCCGCCCTGACGAAGTCTTTGGGGGGTCCGCGTGAAGTCCGCACTGTTCCTGGCTCTGGCCCTGTTCTTGGCCGACGAGGCGCCCGCTCAGAGCGTGGGCGGCGCCGGCGCCGAGCCGACCGCCGCCGAGTCGAAGTATCCGCCCGGCGCGCCGCGGGACGACTACGGCCTCGTCGCCTGGTGCTACGGCGCCCTCGGCGGCTATCTCGAGTTGCACGACGACGTCATGCCCGAGGTCACCCGCATCGAGAGCACCTTCCGCGCCCCCGGCCGCACCCTGGAAGAGGACCTGAAGGTCTATTCCGACATGCAGCGCGACGGCCGCCGCCAGATGAAGCTGTTCGCCGCCGCCATGGAAGCCGCCGAAAAGGCCTCCCTGCGCCCGCTCAACGCCGTCGGCGCCGAGGCGGTGAAGAAGGGTCGCGGCGTCTGGGCCGCCGCCCCCAATCTGCCCAAGGCCCGCGTCGCCCAGGAATGGATGAGCTGGGCCCTGCCCGCCCGCTGCGAGAGCACCGCGGTGGCGCTGGAGAACCGCGCCAAGCTGATGGGCGCCGGTTTCCGGGCCGGCGGCGAGGAGGAAGCGGCGCCGGCCGAGGCGGAGCCGGCGACCGACGCCGCACCCGTGGAAACGCCTCCCGAAGCCGTCGCCTCGGAGGCGCCGGCGGAACCCGCGGCCGTCGAGCCCACGGAAGAACCCCCGGCCGCCTAACCCCCCTCTTTCCTCTCCCATTCATGGGAGAGGGGGACCATTCGCCGAGCAAGGCGAAGAGCGAACGGTGGAGAGGGCAAGCCACAGCCTACGTCTCTCCACCCGCTCCAGAAGACAGCTGTTTGTCGCGCCCCGCAGGCGGCTCGCCCCCTCCTCCACCCGCTCTGCAGCCGGCTGGCGCTGGCTTCGGCAAGCGCCCTAAACGGGTGAGGAAAGAGGACTAGGCCGTCTCCTTCACCGCCATCGGGTCGTAGTTGAGGATCGGGGCCAGCCAGCGCTCCGCCGTCTTGATGTCCCAGCTCTTGCGGCGGGCGTAATCGGCGACCTGGTCGCGTTCGATGCGGCCGACGCCGAAGTAGTGAGCCTCGGGGTGGGCGAAGTAGAGGCCCGAGACGGCGGCCGGCGGGGTCATGGCCAGGCTCTCGGTGAGCTCGATGCCGGTGTGGGTGGTGGCGTCCAGCAGCCGAAAGAGGGTGGTCTTCTCGGTGTGGTCCGGCTGGGCCGGGTAGCCGGGGGCCGGGCGGATGCCGCGGTAGGTCTCGCCGATCATGGCCGAGAGGTCGAACGGCTCGTCGGGGGCGTAGGCCCACAGCTCGGTCCGCACGCGCCGGTGCAGGGCCTCGGCGAAGGCTTCGGCCAGGCGGTCGGCGAGCGCGGTCGAAAGTATCGCCGAATAGTCGTCGCCGGCCTCCTTGAACTTCTTGGCGATCTCCAGCTCGCCGTGGCCGGCGGTCACCGCAAAGCCGCCGATCCAGTCGGGCTTGGTCCCGACCGGGGCCACGAAGTCGGCGAGGGCGACGTTGGCGCGGCCGCCCTCGCCCTTGCTCATCTGCTGGCGAAGTGTGTGGAGCCGGCCGAGCTCGGTCGTGCGGCTCTCGTCGGCGTAGACGACGATGTCGTCGCCGTCGGCGTTGGCGGGCCAGAAGCCGACCACGCCGCGCGCCTCGAACCACTGCTCGCCCACGATCTGCTGCAGCATCGACTGGGCGTCGGCGAACAGGCTGCGGGCCGCCTCGCCGACCACGTCGTCCTGGAGGATGTCGGGATAGCGGCCGACCAGCTCCCAGCTGGCGAAGAACGGCGTCCAGTCGATGTGCCGGACGAGCTCGGCTAGGTCGTAGGGCGCGAAGGCGCGCACGCCCGTGAAGGTCGGCGCCGGCGGATCGTAGGTCGCCCAGTCGGGAGTGAAGCCGTTGGCGCGCGCCTCGGCCAGGGTGGCGCGCACGCGGCTGCCCTGCCCGCGCGCGAACTGCTCTCGGACCTTGACGTAGTCGGCGCGGGTCTCGGCCTCGAGCCGGGCCCGCTCCGGCCCCATCAGCCCGGAGACGACGCCCACCGCGCGGCTGGCGTCCAGGACGTAGGTGGTGGAGCCCGACGGATAGGCCGGGGCGATCTTCACCGCGGTGTGGGTCTTGGAGGTGGTGGCGCCGCCGATCAGCAGCGGGATGTCGAAGCCGCGGCGCTCCATCTCGGACGCCACGAACACCATCTCGTCGAGCGAGGGCGTGATCAGGCCCGACAGCCCGACCATGTGCACCTTCTCGGCGAGGGCGGTGTCGAGGATCCTGTCGGCCGGGACCATGACGCCGAGGTCGACGACCTCGTAGTTGTTACACTGCAGCACCACGCCGACGATGTTCTTGCCGATGTCGTGGACGTCGCCCTTGACCGTCGCCATCAGGATCTTGCCGGCGTGCTCGCGCGGCTTGCCGGCCTTCTCGGCCTCCATGAACGGCATCAGGTAGGCGACCGCCTGCTTCATCACCCGGGCTGACTTCACCACCTGGGGCAGGAACATCTTGCCGGCGCCGAACAGGTCGCCGACGACGTTCATGCCGTCCATCAGCGGCCCTTCGATGACGTCCAGCGGCCGAGCTGAGGCGGCCCGCGCCTCCTCCACGTCCTCGTCGATGTAGTCGGTGACGCCGTGCACCAGGGCGTGCCTCAAACGCTCGGCGACGCTTCCCTGGCGCCAGGTCAGGTCCGGGCCCTTGGCCTGGCCCTTGCCCCCCTTGTACTTGGGCGCCAGCTCCACCAGCCGCTCGGTGGGCGAGATTCCCGCCGGCTTGCGGTTGAGGATCACGTCCTCGACGGCCTCGCGCAGCTCGGGCTCGATGTCGTCGTAGACCGGCAGGTCGCCGGCGTTGACGATGCCCATGTCCATGCCCGCCGCGATCGCGTGGTAGAGGAACACCGAGTGGATCGCCCGGCGGACCGGCTCGTTGCCGCGGAAGCTGAAGGAGACGTTGGACACCCCGCCCGAGACCCGGGCGTGCGGCAGCGTCTGCTTGATCCGCCGCGTCGCCTCGATGAAGTCGACGGCGTAGTTGTCGTGCTCCTCGATGCCGGTCGCCACCGCGAAGATGTTCGGGTCGAAGATGATGTCCTCGGGCGGGAAGCCCACCTGGTCCACCAGGATGCGGTAGGCGCGCTCGCAGATCTCCACCTTGCGGTCGGCGGTGTCGGCCTGGCCCTGCTCGTCGAAGGCCATCACCACCACGGCGGCGCCATAACGCAGGCAGGCCTTGGCCTGCTCGATGAACTTGGCCTCGCCCTCCTTCATCGAGATGGAGTTGACGATCGCCTTGCCCTGGACGCAGCGCAGGCCTGCCTCGATCACCTCCCACTTGGAGCTGTCGATCATGATCGGCACGCGGGCGATGTCCGGCTCGGCGGCGATCAGGTTGAGGAAGGTCGTCATCGCGTGGACCGAGTCCAGCAGGCCCTCGTCCATGTTGACGTCGATGATCGCCGCGCCCGCCTCGACCTGCTGGCGCGCGACGCTGAGCGCCTCGGGATAGTTCCCCTCGGCCACGAGCTTGCGGAATTTCGCCGAGCCGGTGACGTTCGTCCGCTCGCCGATATTGATGAAGGTGGGTCTCATAAGCTCCCGCTCGTCCCCGGATTCGGGGCTGCTTCTATAGCGTCAGATGCGCTCTTTGCCGCCGAGCACGAGCCGGCGGGTGAGGATCGCCTGCATGACGCCGGCGTCGAAGTAGGGGCGCCATTTGTCGGGCGAGGCGCTGCGGAAGGCGGCGAGCTGACGGACCAGCTGCGCCAGTCCGGCCATGTCCGCCTCGGCCGCCGCGGCCATCGCCTCCGCCGGAGCCGGCGGAGCCCCGTGCGCCGGCGCCGCAGGCAGGCCGACGCGGGCGGCCACGTCGAAGAACCCCTTGCTCAGGGGCCCCACGGATTTGTCGCCCGGCTGGCCCTTGGGCACGCGGTTCAGGCGCGCGCGGATCTCGCGGACCTGCTCGGTCTCCACGGCGCTCAGAGCTGTCATGCGAGCTCGAACGGCTCCAGGCCGGCGAGCCGCATCGCCTTCTCGCGCTGGGCCGGCTGACGGGGCTTCAGCCCACGCACCTCGTCGGCGACGTGGCGGATATGGTCCGGGGTCGTGCCGCAGCAGCCGCCGAGGATGTTGACCAGTCCGTGCTCGGCCCATTCGTGCAGCGAGTGGGCGGTCTCGTCCGGCTGCTCGTCGTACTCGCCCATGGCGTTTGGCAGGCCGGCGTTGGGATAGGCGCTGACCAGGGTGTCGGCGATGCGGGCGAGCTCGGCGATGTGCGGGCGCATCAGGTCGGCGCCCAGGGCGCAGTTCAGGCCGATGGCGAACGGCTTGGCGTGCCGCACCGAGTTCCAGAACGCCTCCACCGTCTGGCCCGACAGCGTCCGGCCGGAGCGGTCGGTGATGGTTCCGCTGATCCAGATCGGCAACGACTCGAGGCCTTCGTCCTCGAGGTCGAGGATGGCCTTGATCGCCGCCTTGCAGTTCAGCGTGTCGGTGATGGTCTCGATGAGGAAGAGGTCCACCCCCCCCTCGTGCAGCGCCAGCACCTGCTCGCGGTAGGCGGCGTAGACCTGGTCGAAGTTGACCTTCCGCGCGCCCGGGTCGTTCACGTCCGAGCTCATGGAGAGCATCACGTTCAGCGGCCCGATGGAGCCGGCGACGAAGCGGGGCTTGTCCGGCTCCTTGGCAGTCCAGCGGTCGGCGACCTCACGGGCGATGCGCGCCCCGGCCAGGTTGATGTCCCTCACCGCCCCTTGCGTCTCGTAGTCCGCCTGAGCGATCGAGGTGGAGGAGAAGGTGTTGGTCTCCGAGATGTCTGCGCCGGCCGCGAAGTAGGCGTCATGCAGCTCGCCGACGATGTCCGGCCGGGTCAGGCAGAGGATGTCGTTGTTGCCCTTCAGGTTCACCGGGTGGTCCTTGAACCGCTCGGCCCGGAAGTCCGCCTCGGTCAGGCCCCGCTTCTGGAACATCACGCCCCAGGAGCCGTCGAGGATCAGGATCCGCTCCTTGGCGGCGGCCTTGAGTTTTTCGATCCGTTCGGCGCGCGTCATGCGGCGGCCTCCTGCGGGGACTTGGGCTGTTCGCGCACGCCGAGAACACGGCAGATGGCGTAGACGAGGTCGGCCCGGTTGAGGGTGTAGAAGTGGAAGTCGGAATAGCCTTCTTCGGCGAGCCGGGTGCACATCTCGGCCGCCACCGAGGCGGCGATCAGCCGGCGCGTTTCCGGATCCTCGTCGAGGCCGTCGAACAGGTTGGCGATCCAGCCCGGCAGCGGGATGCCCGAGGACACGGACATCTTCTTCAGCCCCTCGAAGCTGGTCACAGGCATGATCCCCGGCGAGACCGGGATCTGCACGCCCGCCTTGCGCAGCTTGTCCATGAACCGGAGGAAGGCGTCGATGTCGAAGAAGAACTGGGTGATCGCCCGGGTCGCGCCGGCGTCCACCTTGGCCTTCAGCACGTCGATGTCGTGGTCCGCCGAGGGGCTCTCCGGGTGAACCTGCGGATACAGGCTGACGCTGACCTCGAAGGGGGCGATGGTGCGGATACCCCGCGTCAGTTCGGTGGCGTTGGCGTAGCCATTCGCTGGCGGGACGTAGACGCCGCCCAGGGAGCCGGGCGGATCGCCCCGCAGGGCTACGATGTGGCGGATGCCGGCGTCCCAGTACGCCTGGACGATCTCATCGACCTCATCGCGGCTGGCCTCGACGCAGGTCAGGTGGGCGGCGGGCTTGAGGCTCGTCTCCTGCAGCATGCGCACCACCGTCCGGTGGGTCCGCTCGCGGGTGGAGCCACCGGCCCCGTAGGTCACCGAGACGAACTCCGGCTCCAGCGGCTCCAGCCGGCGGATGGCCTCCCAGAGGCTGGCTTCCGACTTCGGCCCCTTGGGCGGGGAGAACTCGAAGGAGACTTTCGGGCGCGGGGCGCCCAGGGCGCCGGCGCGGGCCACGGGGCCCAGGGCGGTGGATTGGGGCGTCATGCGGCGCTCCGTTGCGGTTGGCGGACCCGCTCGGCGGTCCAAATCTTGACGGTGAGCCCGCCCTCCCCTTTCGGCGGCAGGGCGCGGGCGCGGATACGGGCCAAGCCCGCCTCCTTCAGCCAGCGCTCCATCTCCTTGTCGGAGAATCCGAGGCGGCGGTGCTGGTGCTGCTCGCGCAGGTATTCGAGCTTGTGCGGGGCGAAGTCGACGATCACCAAGCGCCCGCCCAGCGCCACCAGGCGGCCGGCTTCACGGCAGGCGGAGGCGGGGTCGGACAGGTAGTGCAGCACCTGGTGGACGACGACCAGGTCGGCGAACTCGGACGGCAGGCGGGTGCCGAAGATGTCGCCGTGGCGCAGCTCGACCTCCAGGCCGGCCCTGGCCGCCTCGGCCCGGGCGATATTGAGCATCTGCTGGGAGAGATCGAGGCCCAGCGCCTTCTCGGCGTGGGGGGCGAGCAGCTTGAGCATCCGGCCGGTGCCAGAGCCCAGGTCCACCAGCCGCTTGAACGGCCCTTCCCCGGCGGCGTCCAGGATGGCGGCCTCTACGTCGCTCTCGGCCACGTAGAGCGAGCGGATCTCGTCCCAGCGGGCGGCGTTGCGAGCGAAGTATTCCAGCGCCTCGCTCTCGCGCTCGGCGAAGACGGCCGAGAGCTGGTCGGCGTCGCGCTTCAGCACCGGATCGGCGGGATCGATCAGCCCCAGGGTCTCGGAAACCAGTTCGCGCGCCTCGCCCTCGGTGGTCAGCCGATAGAAGACCCAGGCGCCGTCGGGAAACCGCTCGACCAGGCCAGCCTCGGCGAGCAGCTTCAAATGTCTGGAAACCCTCGGCTGCGATTGGTCGAGCACGCGGCAGAGTTCGAGCACCGCCAGCTCCTCGCGGGCGAGCAGCGCGAGGATCCGCAGCCGCGTCGGCTCGCCGGCGGCGCGCAAGATCTCCACGGCCTGGTTCGCTGACAGCGCCATGGGGATATAAAGATATCCTTATGTGATTAAGTCAAGTGTGGTGAACGCGGCCCCATCCTACCTCCCCCGCGGAGCGGCGGAGGTAGGGGTCACACCGGACTCAGCAGTTCCTCCCCCGCCAGGTGGCGGCGGATGTTCTCGATGGCCTGGGCGACCATGGCGGGCAGGGATTCCACCGTCCCGCCCGCGACGTGCGGAGTCAGCACTGTGCCGGGCACCTCCGCCCAGCGCTCGGCGGGCGTCGGTTCCTGTTCGAAGACGTCGAGCCCCGCCCGGCCCAGCCGCTTGTCCTTCAGAGCGGCGATCAGCGCGTCCTCGTCGATGATCGAGCCGCGGCCGACGTTCACGATCATGCCGCGTGGGCCGACCGCCTCGATCACCGGCTGGTCGATCATGTGCCGGTTCCGCGCGTTGGCGGCCGAGGCGATCATCAGGATGTCGCACCATTCAGCCAGCGCCTGCAGGCTCTCAATCCGCTCCCACTTCGCCTGGGGCTTGGGGTTCGGGCCCCACCAGCGCACCTCCAGGCCGAACGGGGCGCAGCGCTCGGCGATCGCGACCCCGATATGGCCGAGGCCCACAATTCCCACCTTACGGCCCTTGAGACTCGGCCGCGAGCCGACGCCCTCGCGCCACTTGCCGGCGCGCAAGGTCCGGTCTCCGGCCGCGATGTTGCGCCAGCCGGCGATCATCAGGCCGATGGCGTGGTCGGCCACGTCCTCGGCGTTGATCCCCTTGGCGTGGGTGACCTCGATGCCCCGCGCGCGGCACCAGTCCACGTCCACCCCGTCGTAGCCGGCGCTGACGCAGGCCACGAGGCCAAGGTTCGGCAGGGTGGAGAGGAATTCCGGCTTCATGGCGTGCTCACCGGCCCCGATGGAGGCGCGCACCGCCGCCCGCTCCTCGTCGGTCAGCTCCCAGGCTTTGGCCACGCGCCAGCCCTGGTCCTCCAGCCGCCCGAGCATGGCCGCCATCCCCGGGCTGGTGATCATCACGGTAGGGGGCGCGTCCTGGCTCATGGGCTTCTCCGTTGGCTGCATCTCCTATAGCCAAGCAAAGGGGAGAGCGTCATGCAGCCCGTTCCGAACGCCGACGATGGCCCACCCGCCTCGCTGAACCGCCACCTGGATTTCCTGAAGCTGTGGAGCGCGCAGGGGGTCGCCGAATTCGGGGCGCGGATCACCCGGGAGGGGCTGCCGATCGCGGCGGTGCTGTCGCTGTCGGCGGGGCCGCAGGCGCTGGGGCTGCTGTCGGCGGTGCGCAGCGCGGCCGGGCTGGCGGTGGGGCTGACGCTGGGCGGCCTGGTGGACCGGCGGCCGAGGCGGCGGCTGATGATCGGCATGGACCTCGCGAGGGCGGCGGTGCTCGCCACCGTCCCGGTGGCCGCGCTGATGGGCTGGCTGACCCTCGCGCAGATCTTCGTGGTGGCCGCAGTGGTGGCGGCCGCCAGCGCCCTGTTCGCTATCGCTTCCCACGCCTACCTGCCCGGCCTGATCGAGAAATCGCAACTGACCGAGGGCAACGCCCGGCTGTCAGCGACCGAGTCGGTGGCCGAGGTCGGCGGGCCTGCCCTGGCCGGGGCGCTGTTCCAGTGGCTGACCGCGCCGGCGGCGATCGCCCTGAACGCGGTGACCTACGCAGCTTCGGCCGTGCTGCTGGGCGCCATACGCAAGCCCGAGCCCACACCGGAGCCCGAGCCGCCGGCGACGCTGCTGAGCGACCTCCGGACCGGCGCCGGGGCGGCTTGGTCCGAGCCGCGGGTCCGGGCCCTGCTGCTGATGAGCGCCGTGATGACCCTGTTCGGCAGCTTCTTCGCGGCCACCTACGTGGTGTTCGCCCTGCAGACGCTGGGGCTCACCCCGTCGCTGCTCGGGCTCACCATAGCTGCGGGTGGGGCCGGCGCGCTGGCTGGCTCGGTGCTGGCCGGTTCGCTGTCGCGCGCCCTGGGCGTGGGACCGGCCATCCTGCTCGGCTTCTTCGGCTGGGGCGCGGCGAACGTGCTGATCCCGCTCGCGCCTGCCGACCCGGTGATGGGAACCGCCGCGCTGGTGACGGCGCAGATCCTCGGCGACGGGCTGGCGGTGGCGGCCATCGTGCTGGCCGGCAGCCTGCGCCAAAGCCTGGTGCCGCAGAACCTGCTCGGGCGGGTGGGCGCGACCTTCCACGCGGCGGAGGGCGCGGCGGGGATCGCCGGCGCGCTGGCGGGCGGCGTGCTGGCCGCGCAGATCGGATTGCGCGGGGCGATGTTCGTCGCCGTAGGGGGGATGGCGCTGGCGCCGCTGATCGGGGTGCTGAGCCCGCTCCGGCGGGTGCGGGTGATCGGCGACAGGTAGCCGCGCGAAGAGGCGAGATTCCGGCCGCCGCACCAGGGCGGCGGCCGGAGTATCGCTTAGCCGACCACGATCCAGCCGGCGGTCAGGGAGGCCTGGCTGACGCCGGCCAGGGTGACCACTTCGCCCCCGCCGAAGGTCACCACGACGTCGGTGCCCACCTGGGCGGCGGTGTAGCTGGTGGCGCCGGAGAACACGAGCTGGTCGCCCTCCGCGCGGTCGAAGTCGGCGATGCGGTCGGAGCCCGTGCCGGCGGCGAAGCGGAAGCTGTCCGCGCCGTCGCCGCCCATCAGGGTGTCGGCCCCGAGGTCGCCGCTCAGGTAGTCAGCGCCGGCGTCGCCGAACATCAGGTCGTCGGCCTGGCCGCCGAGGATGGTGTCCGCGCCCTCGCCGCCGTAGGTCGTGTCCGCGCCGAGGTTGGCCACGATGTAGTCGTCGCCTGCGTCGCCGTAGAGCAGGTCGCCGTCCTGGCCGCCGACCACCCAGTCGCCGGCGTCGCCGCCGTGCAGGGTGTCGGCGCCCATGTTGCCGTGCAGGTAGTCCCATTCGCCGCCGCCCGAGAGCGAGTCCGCCCCCGCGCCGCCGCGCTGGATGTCCTGGCCGGCGCCGCCGATGACGGTGTCGTTCCCGTCGTCGCCGAACAGGCTGTTGGCGCCGCCCTTACCGTCGATGAAGTCGTCGCCGCCCGCGCCCAGCACGTAGTCGTCGCCGGCCGAGCCGATGACGCTGTCGCCGAAGGCGGTGAGTTGCACGCGCTCAACGCCCACCAGGGTGTCGGCGCCGGCCGGGCTGGCCCCGTCGGCCTGGTTCCAGGGGCCGCTGACCCGGCCCGCGCCGAGGTCGGCGAGAACCGGCGAGGTTGCGGCGGTGTAGTCGGCGGTGTCGACGCCGGCGCCGCCTTCGAGGCGGTCGTCGCCCACACCGCCGGCGAGCAGGTCGTCGCCTGCGTCGCCGTAGAGGATGTCCGCGCCCGCGCCGCCGTTCAGCACGTCGGCGCCGTCGAAGCCCTGAATGTTGTCGGCTTCAGCCGAGCCGGTGATCGTGTCGGCCGCAGCCGTACCGGTGTAGAATCCCATGGATCGCTCCAAACAAGGTTACGCTCGGAGCGGTCGGGGCCCCCCGGCCCTCGGCACACGAGACTGAACTGACGCGTCATCGACGCCGAGTTCGCCTCTTAGCTCGCGATCGCATAGCAGGGCGCCCACCACATCGTCGCATGTGGCGGGCAAGCCACTGAGATCACGCGAAGTTTAGCGCGTGAACTTCTGGAACTTGATCCGATGGGGGATGAGGCTGTCGGCCCCCAGGCGGCGCTTCTTGTCCTCCTCGTAGGCTTCGAAGTTGCCTTCGAACCACTCGACGTGGCTGTCGCCTTCGAAGGCCAGGATGTGGGTCGCCAGCCGGTCCAGGAACCAGCGATCGTGGCTGATCACCACGGCGCAGCCGGGGAAGTCCTCGAGCGCGCTCTCCAGCGCCTGCAAGGTCTCCACGTCCAGGTCGTTGGTCGGCTCGTCGAGCAGGATGACGTTGCCGCCGGACGACAGGGTCTTGGCCAGGTGCACGCGGTTGCGCTCGCCGCCCGAGAGCAGGCCGACCTTCTTCTGCTGGTCGCCGCCCTTGAAGTTGAAAGAGCCGACATAGGCGCGCGAGGGGATCTCGCGGGATCCGACCTTCATGATGTCGAGGCCGGCGGAGATCTCCTCCCAGACGTTCTTGTTGGGATCGAGGCTGTCGCGGCTCTGGTCGACATAGGCGAGCTTCACCGTCTCACCGAGGCGGATGGCGCCGGCGTCGGGGGTCTCCTGGCCGGTGATGAGCTTGAACAGCGTCGACTTGCCGGCCCCGTTCGGGCCGATCACCCCGACGATGCCGCCGGGCGGCAGCTTGAAGTCGAGGCCCTTGAACAGCAGCTTGTCGCCGTAGGCCTTCTCCAGGTCCTCGGCCTCGATGACCACGTTGCCGAGTCGCGGGCCGGGCGGGATCTGGATCTGGGCGAAGGTCTGCTTCTGGCGCTCAGCGGCGTTGACCAGCTCGTCGAAGGCGGCCAGGCGGGCTTTGGACTTGGATCGCCGGGCCGAGGGCGAGGAGCGGACCCACTCCAGCTCACGGTCGATGGTGCGCTTCTTGCCCGCCTCTTCGCGCTCTTCCTGGGCGGTGCGCTTGGCCTTCTGCTCCAGCCAGGCCGAGTAGTTGCCTTCGTAGGGGATGCCCTTGCCGCGGTCGAGCTCGAGCGTCCACTTGGTGACCTGGTCGAGGAAGTAGCGGTCGTGGGTCACCAGGATGACGCAACCCGGGAAGTTCTCCAGGTGGTGCTGCAGCCAGGCGACGGACTCCGCGTCCAGGTGGTTGGTGGGCTCATCCAGCAGCAGCATGTCCGGCTTGGAGAGCAGCAGCCGGGCCAGCGCCACCCGGCGCTTCTCGCCGCCCGACAGCTTGTCCACCGGCCAGTCGTTCGGCGGGCAGCGCAGGGCGTCGGTCGCCATCTCGATCTTGGAGTCGATATCCCAAAGGTCGCCCGCGTCGAGCTGCTCCTGCAGCTTGGTCATCTCCTCCATCAGCTCGTCGGAGTAGTCCTCGCCGAGCTTGGCCGCGACCTCGTTGTACTTGTCGAAGATCTTCTTCTCTTCACACCAGGCGATGACGTTGCCCCAGACGTCGAGCTTCTCGTCCAGGTGCGGCTCCTGCTCGAGGTAGCCCATCTTGGTGCCCTCGGCGGCCCGGGCCTCGCCGGTGAAGTCCTTGTCGATCCCGGCCATGATCTTCAGCAGGGTCGACTTGCCGGAGCCGTTGACGCCCACCACGCCGATCTTCGCGTCGGGGTAGAAGGACAGCCAGATGTTCTCGAAGACCTTCTTGCCGCCGGGGAAGGCCTTGGTCAGGCCCTGCATCTGGAAAATGTACTGCTGCGCCATGGGGCGTCCGCGCTCTCGTGAAGTGGGGGAGGTGGCGGGGAAATAGCCGCCGCCCGGCGCTGGCGCAACGCCGGGCGGCGTAGTGACCCGGGCTAACGCCCCGCGCCGGCGATGTTGTAGCCCGCCGTGCCGGCCAGCCGGTTGCAGGTGGAGACGTCGCGGACGCTCATTTTTCGCCCGCCGCGCTCGAAGCTGGCGAGCGGCCCGACCGCCGCGGAGACGCGCCGGCACTCCTTCATCATCGAGTCCAGCCGCTTCGGGCCCACGCCCACGCAGCGGTCGCCGACGCAGGTCCAGGCGACCTCGCCCACCGCCGTCTCCAAGGAAGCGGCGGCAGCCTCGACGCGCTGGGCCTCACGGCGGGAAGTCTCGCCGGCCTGGGCGTGCGGCGCAGCGATCGCAGCCGGCAGGGCGGCCGCGAGGAAAAGTCCAAGCCTTTGCATGTTCGTGTCCTTCGGCTAAAAAAGAGCACGACCGGTCGCTAACTTGAGAAAGAGCACGACCGTTCACTTTGGTCAAGGAGGAAGCGTCAGCGTGCGAAAAGGCGAGGCCACACGGGCAAGGATCCTGGACGAGGCGGCGCGGCAGGCCGCCGTGCGCGGCCTCTCCGTCGTCAGCCTGAACGACGTGGCCGAGGCGGTGGGCCTCTCCAAGAGCGGCCTCTTCAAGCATTTCGACTCGAAGGAGGCGATGCAGCTGGCGGTGCTGCAGTCGACCCTGGAGCGCTTCGCCGAATATGTCTGGCTCCCCGCCAGCCAGCTGCCGGCCGGCCGTTCGCGGCTGGAAACGATCTTCGAGCGGTGGATCGCGTGGAGCGAGGTGGAGAACGCCGAGGGCGGGTGCCTGATCATGGCTGCGACCTCCGAGCTGGACGACCAGCCCGGCCCCCTACGCGACGTCCTGCAGACCCAGCAGCGCCGCTGGACCCGCACCCTGGTCAAGGAATTCCAGTCCCTCCGCGAGCCGCCGCTATCCGAGGCTCAGGCACAGCTCGCCGCCTTCCAGATGAAGAGCTTCTTCCTCGGCCACAACGAGAACCGCCGGCTGCTCGAGGACGCCGACGCCCGCGCCCTCGCAATGGCCGCGTTCAGGGACCTGCTGGACCGGACGGTGCGGGGCGACTGAGTCTGACCTGCGGAACCCCTGGTTTAACTTTTGCGTACCTTACGGCAGGAGGCGTCCCCCGCCTCGAGCTGAACAGGTGACACGATGCACAAGGACGAGATGAAGGGCGCCGCGAAGGACGCCAAGGGTTCGATGAAGCAGGCGGCCGGCAAGGCCACCGACAACGAACGTCTGCAGGCCGAAGGCGACATGGATCGGGCCGAAGGCAAGATCCAGAAGGGCGTCGGCAGCATGAAGGAAGGCGTCCGGAACGCGCTGAAGCACTAACCCTCGAGTTCGGCACGGATCAGGGCCGCGTCCGGCGACGGGCGCGGCCTTCGTGTATATGGGCATGTGACGATTCTGACACTGTGTTTCCGCCTTGACATAATCTACGGCCGGCGCTCACCCTGCGTTCAGCTTGGGCCCGCGAGCTTGAGCGTGAACCAAGGGGAGGACGCGAGATGGCG
>NZ_DATAGM010000221.1:0-1665 GCF_036263695.1 Phenylobacterium sp. | reverse complement strand
CGTCGAGCTGATCACCCCGATCGCCATGGACCAGGGCCTGCGCTTCGCCATCCGCGAAGGCGGCCGCACGGTCGGCGCCGGCGTGGTGAGCAAGATCATCGAGTAGCGCTTAGCGTCAGCTGAGAGCTGAAAGGCCGCCGGAGCGATCCGGCGGCCTTTTTCTCTTCCACCTTCCGCCGCTTGGCGGGAGGTAGGAAGGCGTGTGTGTGAGCGAAGGTGACTCCCGCGTCATGACCGCGAATTAAGCTGTGGCGGGGGCGGGGGTCCGGTAGCTTCGCCTGGAAATTCAGGGGAGATCGCCCATGCGCCGCCTCATCTTCAGCTTCGCCGTCCTGGCGGCCAGCGCCGCCGCCGGCGCGGCCCAGGCCGCTTCTGTGGAGATCCGTGACGCGGTCGCCCGGGTGGTGGTCTCGCCGGAGTCGCGGGCCGACGTGGTCGTCGAGGTGCTGACCCGCAACGAGCGGCTGCCGCTGGAGGTGCGCCAGGTCGGCGACCGGGTGCTGATCGACGGCGGCCTGTCGCGCCGGATCAGCAGCTGCTCGAGCCGGGGAGGGCGCACCCGTGTCGAGGTGCGCGGGGTCGGCGAAGTGGCCTACGCCGACATGCCCCAGATCCTGGTCCGCACGCCCCGCCAGGTGGAGATCGCGGCGGATGGGGCGGTGTTCGGCGAAGTCGGCCGGGCGGCCAGCGTGGACCTCTCCAACGCCGGCTGCGGCGACTGGATGCTGGCCAACGTGGCCGGGCGAATGTCGGTCCGCCAGGTGGGCTCGGGCGACACCCGGGCCGGGGCGGCCGGGGAGGCGGACCTGCAGGTCGCCGGGGCCGGCGACATCGTCACCCGGGCCATCGACGGGCGCCTGGCGGTCAAGGTGGCCGGCAGCGGCGACGTGCTGGTGGAGCGGGTCACCGGCCCGATGAGCGTGCAGGTCGCCGGCTCCGGCGACGTGAAGGTGCTGAGCGGGCAGGCGAGCGCCATGGATGTCAGCATCGCCGGCTCCGGCGACGTCGACTTCGGCGGCGACGCCGCCACCCTGTCGGCCAAGATCATGGGCTCGGGCGACGTGCGGGCCCGGGCGGTGCGCGGCGCGGTGGCCAAGACGGTGATGGGCTCGGGGGACGTGATCGTGGGGCGGTAAGCCTCTCGCGGGCCCTGCGGGCGCCGCTTGACGGGGCCCGACTCTGAGGGTAATGACGCGCCTCCTGTTGGACCGGCTGTGCGCCGAGCGGCGCAGACGCGGTTCGCAGAACGACCTGAGACTAGAGTATCAAAGCTAGCGTTTCGGGGTGGGCCCTCGCATTTCGCGCGGGCTCAAGTCGTTTGTGCGGACTTCGCGTATCCGGGCGCTCTCAAGGCGTTCGGACCGGTCTTTGAAATGGTCAAGATCACGCGGGCGGACCGCCGTCTGTAGGGAAACGAAAGAGCGATATGGATCGTCAGAACATCCGCATCAGGCTCAAGGCCTTCGATCACCGCGTGCTGGACCATTCCACCCGCGAGATCGTGAACACGGCCAAGCGCACTGGCGCGACCGTCCGGGGGCCGATCCCCCTGCCGACGCGGATCGAAAAATTCACCGTCAACCGTTCGCCGCACATCGACAAGAAGTCGCGCGAGCAGTTCGAAATCCGCACGCACAAGCGCGTGCTCGACATCGTCGACCCCAC
>NZ_DATAGM010000220.1:0-10615 GCF_036263695.1 Phenylobacterium sp. | reverse complement strand
TCGCCGGCCACAGATCCTCGCCCAGTGCCGTCGACAGCTCGACGCTGCCGCCCATGGTGCTCTGAAGCAGGTCGCGCATCGCCGCCACGGTCTCGTTCAGGTCCACCGCCCGGGGCTCCAGCTTCTGGCGCCGGGAGAAGGCGAGCATCTGGGCGGTCAGCTTGGCGCCGCGCTCGGCCGCCTCCGCCATCATCTTCAGCCGGCGGTCGATGGCGTGGCCGAGCTTGGCTTGGCGAAGCTGGCGGACGTTGCCGAGCACGACCATCAGGAGGTTGTTGAAATCGTGGGCGACGCCGGAGGTGAGCTGGCCCACCGCCTCCAGCCGCTGGGCTTGGCGCAGGGCCGACTGGACCCGCTCACGCTCGACGATCTCGGCGGCCAGCTGCCGGTTGGCCGCCTCCAGCTCCTGCGTCCGCTCGGCGACGCGCCGCTCCAGCAGCGCCTCGGCGGAGCGGATCTCGTCCATCCGCTCGCGGGCGTCGTACTGCCGCCGCCGCCCGCGCAGCGCGGTGCGCACCACGCTGACCAGCGTCGTCGGGTGGAACGGCCGCTCGAGGAAGGTCACGTTGCCGAGGGCGGCGGTAAGTCGGGCGGCCGACGGGTTGCGCTCCAGTCCGCCGCCGCGCTGGGCCAGCAGGACGAACGGCAGGTCCGACCACGGCGGCTGCGCTGCAATCCAGCCTGCGAGTTCGCTCAGGTCCGCGGTGCGCAGGGCCTCCTCGGCCACCACCGCGACGGCCGCACCTTCGCCAAGGGAACGGCAAAGCGCCGGCAGGTCGGCGCAGATGGTCGCCGGCACGCGCGCTTCGGCCAGAATCGAGGCGGCGACTGTGGCGTCGCGTCCCAAGGGCGCCAGGACGAGGGCGCGCTCGGAGAGCTCCACCGGGATCATTGGAGCGCTTCAGCGTCCTCGGGCCTGCTCAGCAGGTCCGGCACGCCGCGCAAGATGCCCTGGAAGTTGGTCAACGGCGGGCCAAGCACCAGGCCCCGCTCATCGATGAACATCTCGCGGATGGTCTTCTCGTGCGGCCCGGCGCGCTTCTTGATCACCGAGACCGCCCGCCGGACGGCGCCCGCCGCCTCGAAGTAACGCAACAGCACCACCGTGTCGGCTAGGTAGGTGACGTCCACCGGCGCCTTCATCTCGCCGATCAGGCCGTGCTGGGCCACGGTCAAGAAGGTGTTGCAGCCCTGCCGGTTCAGATACTGCAGCAACTCGTGCATGTGCAGGATGAGGAACATCTCCTCCGGCATGGCCGCCTGGTAGCCGTTCAGGCTGTCGACGACGATGGTCTTGGCGCCGGAGCGCTCCACGCAATGACGGACCATCGAGGTGAACTCGCCGGGCGACAGCTCAGCCGCGTCGATCTGCTGGATCAGCAGCCGGCCCGAGTCCCGGAGCGCTTCAAGGTCAATGCCGAGGCCGCGGGCGCGGGCGAACAACAGGCCGAGTTCCTCGTCGAAGACGAACATGGCCGCGGTTTCGCCGCGGTTCACGGCGGCGACGGCGAAGAGAATGACCAGCAGCGACTTGCCGGTGCCGGCAGGTCCAAGGATCAGGGTGCTCGATCCCCGCTCCAAGCCGCCGCCCAGCAACGAGTCCAGGCCTTCGACGCCGCTGGAGACCCGAGACCGGTCGTAGGCTGTCCGGTGCTCGAGCGCGACCAGCCGAGGATAGACCTCGAGCCCGCCGGTCTTGATCGTGAAGTCGTGGAAGCCGCCGCGAAAGCGCCGGCCACGGTATTTCACCACCCGCACCCGACGGCGTTCGGCGCCGTAGTTGGGCGCGAGTTCCTCCAGGCGGATCACCCCGTGCGCTACGCTGTGGACAGTCTTGTCGTGGGTGTCCGTTGTCAGGTCGTCCAGCATCAGCACCGTCGCCCGCTTCTTGGCGAAGTAGTGCTTCAGCGCCAGGACCTGACGGCGGTAGCGCAGAGAGCTCTGGGCGAGGAGGCGGATCTCGGACAGGCTGTCGATGACGACGCGCGTAGGATGCGTCCGCTCGACGGCTTCGAACACCATGCGTGTCGTCTCGCCGAGCTCGAGATCCGAAGAATAGAGCAGGCTCTGCTGCTGCTGCTCGTCCAGAAGGCTCTCGGGGGGGACGAGTTCGAAGATATCGATGTCGTCGAGCGTCCAGCCGTGTGTGGCTGCGCTGCCCCTTAGCTCGTCTTCGGTCTCGGAAAGGGTGATGTAGAGGCACCGCTCGCCTTGCGAAGCGCCTTCCAGCAGGAACTGAAGGGCCGCGGTCGTCTTGCCGGTTCCAGGGCTTCCTTCGACGAGGTAGAGCCGGTCACGGGACAAGCCGCCGGCGAGGATGTCATCCAATCCCTCCACACCGGTGCGCGCGTCGCTTGCCAGTGGGTCGCAAGCCGTATCCGCCAAGCCTGTGTTCCTCCCGCGCGACGACGCCATCCTGCGCTCAAAACGCGAAAGCGGCGCTTTGGCTGCTAGCACGCCAGGTCGGCGGCGGTGGTCGGGAAGGCGACGGATCACGCCCAATGTGCGCGTCTCGCCCAGCCATTCTGCAGTGAAGTTAGGTGTTGGGCGGCCCTATAGGTTGCGCGCAGCGCCGGCCTCAACGACGGGTTTATGGGCAGGTTACCGCCTGCGGCGCGGAGCCGCAGGCGGCTCGGCTCAGCGTCCGAGCAGGCTGCCGATGCCCAGGCCCGGCAGGCCGCCGCCGCCCCGACCCCCGCCGTCGGCCGGGCCGCCATAGGCGACCTCGCAATCCTTCTTCAGGCCGGGGTCGCCGTGGGCGGCGCACTTCTGGAGGTATTCCGACGCCTCGGCCTCCATCTTGTTGCTCTTGTAGATGGCGATCAGCAGCGACAGGAACGGCTTCTCGTCGCCGTTGAACCGGGCCGCCCCGAGATCGACCACGCCGACCGCGTCGTCGGCCTTTCCCGCCTGGTAGAGCATGCGGACGTGGTCGACGTAGCCGTCCACGGTCTGGTCCGGGCTCTGGTGGGCCTGGTTGAACAGCTCGTTGGAGCGGGCCGGATCGCCCATGTCGCCGCGGACTCGGGCCATCTCGTTGATCACGAGAGGCGCGGTGCGGAACTGGGTGGCGTTCACCTTGGTGAGTTCGACCTCGGCGCCGGTGAAGTCGCCGGCGGCGCGGTTGATCATCGCCTGCTTCACCGCCGCCACGGCGATCTTGGCCTCCCGGTACTCGGCGCTCGAGCGCAGGTCGTCGAGCCAGGCCTTCTGCTCGTCGCGCAGCGGCAGGCCCTCGGGGTAGGCGGTGACCGAGTAGTCGGCGATGCCAGCCTTGCGCTCTTCCGGCTTGCGGTGCTTGGGCCCGTCGGCGGAGCGCTGGGCGGCGACGCCCAGGCCGATCCGCGCGGCGCCCTGCAGCAGGCCGCCTCGGACCGAGCCGCCAGACATGCCGGTCATCACCAACGAGGCGGCCCGACCATCCTTCACCGCCGCGCCGAGCTCCTTCTTCAGCTGGTCGTTGAGCGCTTCGCTGAGCTTGGCCCGGCGCTCCTCGTCGGCCTGGATGGTGTCGAACACCCGGGCCGAGGCGGTCTCGGCCGAGTAGGGTGCGAGGTTCGCCAGGTCGAAGCCCAGGGCGTCGGCCTCGTCCTCCATCTCCCGGGAGTGATCCGGCGAGACCATGGTGTTGTTCATGAAGTTCAACAGGTCGTTGGCCGCCGTCGCCCGGCGCGCGGCGTCCAGCGACGCCGCGTCCATGCCGCCGAACCCGCCGCTCGCCGCGCCGACGGCCGCGCCGACCGCCAGCACCGTCGCCGCCTTGCTCAGCCCGCCGCCGCTGGCCGGCTTGGGGGCCGCCTTCGCGAAGTGGTTCAGGCGGATGTGACCGAGCTCGTGCGCCAGGATGAAGGCGACCTCGTCGTCCGACTGGGCCATGTCCAGCAGGCCGAAGCCGACGATGATCGATCCGTCCGGCAGGGCGTAGGCGTTGTAGTTGTCGACGCCGAGGATGTGCACCTGGACCGGAGCGCTCTTGTCGTAGGGCCAGTTGGCCTCGATGCGGCTGAGCAGCTCGGCGATCTTGGCCTCGGTCTGCGGCATCCGCAGGCGGGCGGCCTGGTACTGGCCCTGGTTGATGGCGTCGGACGCCAGGCCCATGGCCGCGCCGCCGCCGCCGGTCCCACCGAGGCTGCGGCCTTCGATCTGCTTGATGAAGGGGCCGGGCTTGCCGGACACGGAGAAGCCGCCGCGGGGGGCGGCGAAGGCCGGCTGAACGGAGCCGAGCGCGATGAGGGCTGCGCCGGCGAGGGCGGTGGCGCGGGACAGGCGTGTCATTGGGGTCGCTCGCATCCGCCGCCGAGGCCCATGTTGGTGGCCGCGTAGGCCGAGCTCTTGGCGCGCGCGGCCGACTGCACCGGGGCGCAGGCCGCCTTGCCGTCGGTCTGCACGTCGAGGCCGCGCAGATACACCACGCCGCCGCCGTGCTTCACGCCGACGCTGTTGCCCTTGCCGTAGCCGACGATCGGGGCCGGCAGCTTCAGGTCCTTGGAGGCGATCTGGCCGACCGGCGCGCCCGCTTCGTCGAAGGTGCGCAACTGCGGCCTGAGGGCCTTGACGACGTTGCCGTGGGTCTCCGCGAACGCTGCGCCCGGCAGGGCGATCAGCGCGAGGAGGGCGAGGCTAGCTTTGCGCATGGGCAGGTGACTCCGGAACAGCCTTGGTTTCTGGGATTGGGATTGAAGGAGGGGTCTGAGGCGGCCTGACCGGCAGCAACCGGTCCTCCTCGAACTTGAGGGAATCGAAACACAGCCGGCCCCAGGCGAGCAGCCGGCGGGCGAGGGCCGAGCGCTCGAGCGAGCCGCAGATGTCGGCCGGCAGAGTCTGGCGGGTGGCGTAGAACAAGAAGCCCATGGCCACGCCGGTGATGCCGATCCAGTTGATCGGCGAGCGGTTGGCGACGGTGACGCCCAGCCACGTGGCAAAGCTGACCACCCCGATCGAGGTGGCGAACAGCACGATGTAGAGCGGGCCGTAGACGGCCGAGCGCAGCCGCGGCTCCATGCCGGTGGCCTTCGCCTTGTCGAGCAGGTTGTTGCGGGTCATCACGCCGAGCACGCCGCAGAAGGCGAGGGCCGCGACCAGCAGGCTCTCCAGCAGGTCGGAGTCCAGCAGAGCCTCGCCGTTGCGCCGGTAGTTCGCGCCCTGCTCGATCATGTTGTCGAGGGCCATGGCGTGGAACTGCACGCCCGGGACCTGCCCATGAACGGGGCTCTCCACCCAGTCGCTGGAGGCGCGGAAATGGCCGCCGACCATCACCAGCCGCCCGGCGAGCAGCCGCTCCAGATCCTGGGGCTCCAGCCCGTGCCCGGCGACCAGCCGGTCGTAGCCGAGGCTGAGGGTGTAGGGGCATTCCTGGCGTGCGCCCTCGCCGGGGCCGCGCAGTCCGGCCATCTGCTCGGCGAGCCGGTCGCCCCAGGTGGCGGCGCCCGTCCGGCACGGGGCGGGGTGGCCGCTGACCGCCTGGGTCATGGTCAGGAACGCCGGGTCCGGGCGCGAGCCCCAGACCACGTCCAGGGGCGCGTCAAACACCTTGGCGAAGGTGGGCGAGGCGGCCTCGCCGCCGGCCAGCGCCGCTTTAGCGCGCCGCTTCAGTTCCTGGAACTCGGCGATGCCGCAGCCGTCGGCGCGGCGCACGCACCAGGCCGCGTACATGGCGAGGGCCGGCGAGATGTCGAAGCGGGCCACGCCCAGCCGCTCGGCCTTCGCGCGGTCGAAGTCGTAGCTGGTGATCAGCGGATAGGCGTCCTCGGCGACGAGCGCCGGGGCCAGCACCGCCACCCGGTCCATCGCCGCCTGCGCCTCGGTGAACATCTCGAGGTCCGCGGGCGAGGGCTTGGCGAAGATCATCGGCACGCCGCCGGCTTCGACGATGCAGGCGATCTTGATCAGAGGATCGGTGCGGCAGCCCGGCTTGTCGGCCCAGACGTCGGCCCGGGTGGCGCCGGCGATACCCTGCAGGAAGCCGTCGAAGCCCTCGGCCACGCCGCCCTGGCCCAGGTACACGAAGTCCATGAACATCGCCGCCGGCGGCGCGCCACCGACGTTGAGGATGTCGTCCAGCATCAGCCACTGCTGGTCGAAGGTGGGCGGGAAGCGGTTCCAGCCGAAGCCCTTCAGGGTCTCGACCGAGGTTTCGTCCACATAGATGACGCTGACCGCCTGCTGGCCCTTGCGCGCCTTGCCGTATTCGGCCGCGGTCACCCGCTGGTAGACATGGTCCGCCAGGCGGTCGGAATTGGATTCCAGACCGAAGAGGTCGATTTTCGACACGGCATAGGCCGATCCCGCCAGCACAAAGCTGACGGCGATCGCCTTCAGCACGCTTTTCGCGGAGATCACGCCCACCACTCCCGAACCGCGGTTCGACTGAACGCCCCCGCCCAGTCTCCGTCAAGCTGTTGAATAACCGAAGGACCCTTGGTTAACAGGCGCGCTACTACCGGTTCTGGAGAGAAAAGTTCGGCGAACCCGCGCTCACGAAGGCGCGAGGGCCAGCCACGTCTGGCGAAGCGGCATCAGTTCGCGCGGAACGGAGGCCTTCAGGTCGTGCTTCGTCATGAACTTCACGCCGGCCAGGTCGTCCCTGCGCCAGGCGAGCGCCGCCTCGTAGGCGGTCCCCTCGGAGACGTGCACCAGGGCGAAGGTCGGCGGCAGCGCCTGAGTGGCCGGCAGACGCAATTGGGCGCCGGTCTCGCTCAGGTCGCGGATCGTGCAGTCGGCTGAGATCGCATGGTGCGGACCCCAGCAGATCCGCCCTCGAAGCAGCGTACGGCGCCGGGCTCCTCTGCGGGCGTCGGCGATGGGGGCATTACTCGCAGCCATGCCACGATCCTAGGGCCCGATGGTTGCCCGCAAGTGAATGGAAACCATCCCTATTTCGGTTTCCGCAAGCTGGGGGAGTCGAGGTCCAGCTCGGCGGCGGGGATGACTTCCAGGTTCGGCGCGCGGGTCTTCAGCGGGTCGATGAAGGCCTTCCCGTCGCCGACGACGACGACGCTGGCCTGGGCCGGATCCAGCGTCTGCCGGGCGAAGTCCTGCACCTGCGCGGCGGTCACCGCCTCGACCTTGCCGGTGTAGGCGGACACCTCCGTCAGGTCGATACCGTAGAGGGCGTAGTTGCCGAGGATTCCGGCCAGCCCGGAGGTGGTCTCGAGCTGGCGCCCGAAGCCGCCGATCAGCACGGACTTGCGGGCCTTCAGTTCGTCCGCGCCGGGCGTGGTGTCGGCGAGCTTCTTCATCTCCGCCCGGATCAGGTCCAACACCTCGGGGGCGGACTCGTTCTTGGTCTGGGCGCTGGCGCTGAAGGCGCCGGTGGTCCGGCGGGCCGAGAGGCCGGAGCGGGCCCCGTACGAGAGGCCCCGCTTGATGCGGATCTCCTGGTTCAGGCGCGAGGAATAGCCGGTTCCAAGAATGCTGTTGGTGACGATCCCTGGATAGTAGGCCGGGCTCGAGCGCGGGATGGCCGGCTTGACCACCGTCACCGCCGCCTGGCCGGTGCCCGGCAGGTCGATGGCCACGGCCCGCGGCTTCGGGTTCGGCGTGATCTGCGGCTGGGCGGGCGCGGCGCCGGCCGGCTTCTTCCAGTCGCCGAACGCCTGCTCGGCGAGCGCAAAGCCCTGCCCGGGGGTGATCGCCCCGGTCAGCACGAGGATGGCGTTGTCCGGCCGGAAGTAGGCGCCGTGGATCTTCGCGAGCTGGGCTGGCGTCAGCTTGGCGATCGAGGCCGGAGTGCCCTCCGCCACGTGGCCGAAGGGCGTGCCGCCGAACACCACGGGGGCCGCGGCGAAACCGGCGATGGAGCCCGGCTCCTGGTACGCGACCTGCAGCGAGTCGAGGGCCAGCTGGCGCTGACGCTCCAACTCCTCGGCCGCGAAGGCCGGGTTTCGGGCGACATCGGCCATGATGGCCATGGCGGCCGGCAGCTTGTCGGGCATGGCGTTCAGGCTGACCGACGTGGACTCGACGCCCGCGCCGGAGCCCAGGGTTGCGCCCAGCGCCTCGACCTGGCTGGCGATCTCCTGGGCGCTGCGCGTGCGGGTGCCTTCGGTAAGCATGCCGGCGGTCATGCTGGCGGCGCCGGCCAGCCCCTGCGGGTCGGCCCAGGCGCCGGTCTTGACGATCAGTTCGGCGCTGACCAGCGGCAGCTCGGAAGACTGGGCGACGATCACCCGCAGGCCGTTGGCCAAGGTGCGCTCGGCGGGCTTGGGCAGCACCGGCTCCACGGGCGTGCCGATCGGCGGCGGTGCGACCCGCTGGCCTTCCGGGGCCAGCGTCACGATCGGGCCAGTGTATTTGGCCGAGGCGACCTTTGGCGGGGCCGCCTTGGCCTCCGTCTGGCCGGCCGGGCGCTCGCTTTCGGGGCGGTAACGGATGGTCATCCGCTTAGCGGCCGGCAGGTATTTGCGCGCGACCCGCTGGACGTCGGCGGCGGTCACCGCCCGCAGGGCGGCGAGCTCGGTGTTGGCGCGGGCCGCATCGCCCTCGGTCATCAGGGCGTAGCCGAGCGCGAAGCCGCGGCCGTCGATGGTCTCGCGCTCACGCAGCTGGCCGGCGATCAGCTCGTTGCGGGCCTCCTCCAGCTCGGTGGCCGAGGGCGGCTGCGCCTGCAGGCGGGCGACCTCGGCCAGCAGGGCGGCCTCGCCCTCAGCGATGTCGTGGCCGCTGGCCATGATGGCGCCGGTCATGAACATGCCGGGGTCGGCCGGCAGGTCGGCGCTGGAGAAGATCGCGGTGGCGATCCGCTTCTCGTAGACGAGGCTGTTGTAGAGCCGCGAGGACTTGCCGGCCGAGAGGATGGCGTCGAGCACCTTCAGCGCCGGCGCCTCGGGGTCGGACGCCTGCGGCCCCAGCCAGGTGATGGCCAGCGCCGGCAGCGGCACATTGGGGCCATAGCCGTCGAACACGCCGGCCTTGGCCCTGGGCGGCTCCTTGGCGGTGACCCGCTTGATAGGGCCGGCCGGCGTCTTGATCGGTCCGAAATACTTGTCGATCCAGGCGTTCAGCTTCGCCTCGTCGAAGTTGCCGACGACGATCAGGGCGGCGTTATCAGGCCGGTAGTAGGCCTGGTGGAAGGCCCGCAGGTCGTCGATCGTCGCCGCATCCAACTCCTCGATGGATCCGATCCCTGGCCGCTTGTAGGGGTGGGTGGTGTAGCTCGCCTGCGGCAGCATCAGCGCGAACAGCCGCCCGTAGGGATCGGCCAGCACCCGCTGGCGCAGCTCCTCCTTCACCACGTCGCGCTCCGAGGCGAATACCGCCTCGTCCACCACCAGCGAGCCCATCCGCTCACTCTCGGCCCACAGCAGCCGCTCCAGGTGCTCGGCGGGCACCACCTCGTAGTAGTTGGTGAAGTCGTCGTAGGTGGAGGCGTTGTTGAAGCCGCCCACGTCCTCGGTCAGCCGGTCGATGGTCTCGGCCGGCATGTTGCGGGTGGCCTTGAACAGCATGTGCTCGAACAGGTGCGCAAAGCCGGAGCGGCCTTCCGGATCGTCCTTGGAGCCCACCCGGTACCAGACCTGGACGGTGACGTTGGGCGTCGAGCGGTCCTGCGACCAGTAGACCTTCAGCCCGTTCGGCAGGGTCCGCTCCTTGTAGACGATCGGTGGGACCTCGGCGGTGCGCGCCGCGGCCGTCGGCGGGCTCTGCGGCGCCCGCTGAGCGGCGGCGGGAGACGCCAGGCCCAAGGCCAGGACAAGGCAGAGGACGGCGCTGCGGACCATGGATCGCACTCGAAGAAGGGGCGGAGAGACCAACCCTTAGCATCCCCGCCGCGGCTGGGAAGGTTACGGTCGTGTCATCTGGCGGGAAGAACCTTCAGCGCCGCCGGCGTGTTGTCTGGGCGACAGGAGATCGACCGATGATCCTCAGAGCCATAGCCGCGGCCGGCTGCGCCCTCGCCCTGTCGGCCTGCGCCAACGACGAAGCGGGCTCGGACGAGCCGCCGCTGCCTTCCAAGACCGAGCGCGCCCAGGACGCCGCGCCGCCGCCGCCCTCCGGGTCGGTGAATCCCGCGCCTACCACGCCGCCCGGCCCCTCCATCCCGCAGACCCCGCCGACGGCGCCGGCGGAGCCGGGCTCGCCGGAAGAGAAGAAGATGCCGCCTGGACCGGTGAACCCGTAGCGGGAGTTTCTGCTCTCGCCTCGGGGGAGGGGCGGACTGTCAGAACACCCCCAGCGCGAGGCCGGCCGCCAGCGCCTGGCCGAGTTCGGCGCAGCGGGCGAGTTCGGGATCGGGGATGGTCTTGGGCGCGAGGATGGCCTCGGGCGTCTGGGCGGCGGTATTGACGATGATGGGCTCGGCCACCGGCTTCAGCCGCCAGCCGGTGGCGATCCGCGCCATCTGCCGGACCGCGTTCTCGCCGTCGCTGCCGGCGCAGACCATCAGCGCGTAGGGCCGCCCCTCGATGCGGCCGAGCACGGGATAGTAGCAGCGGTCGAAGAACTCCTTCATCTCGCCGGACAGCGCCGCCAGGTTCTCCGGGCAGGCGAAGATGTAGCCCTCCGCCCTCAGCAGGTCCTCGGGCGAGGCTTCGGCCGCGCGCACCAGCCGGGTCGCGACCCCGGTCTCGGCCTGGGCCGCCTCGGCCGCAGAAGTCGCCATCTGCAGGGTCCCGCC
>NZ_DATAGM010000219.1:0-12070 GCF_036263695.1 Phenylobacterium sp. | reverse complement strand
GGACCTGGGCGAATACATCCCCTACCGGCGGGTGAGCTTCGGCGCCGAGACCCTGGAGCTCTCCAGCCCCGGCGCCAGCCCACGCAGCTTCGCCGCGGTGATCTCGATCAAAGACTACCCGCCCCAGACCTCCCCTGGGATGCTCGACGACCTCCTGCGGCTCCCCTACGAGCTGGTGGTCAGCCAGAGCTTCGGCTTCGTCGACCGGCAGGCCAGCCTGGATCGGATGAACCTGGCCCTGCGGCGCATGCGGGCCGCCGACGACGAGGCGGTCAGCCTGCGGGCCGGCCTGCTGGCGGCCAAGGACGACGTGGCGGCCGGTCGCGCCGCCTTCGGCGAACACCACCTGACGGTGCTGCTGCGGGCCCCGACGCCAGCCGCGCTCAACGAAGCCGTCGCCGAGGTGCAGTCCGCGTTCACCGAGATGGGCGTCATCGCGGTGCGCGAGGACACCAATCTCGAGCCCGCCTTCTGGGCGCAGTTCCCCGGCAACTTCAAGGACATCGCCAGGCGCGCCCTGATCGGCACGGCCAACTTCGCCGGCTTCGCCTCCGGTCACAACTTCCCCACCGGCCAGGCTCACGCCAACCACTGGGGGCCGGCCGTGACCGTCCTGGAGACAACCTCGGCGGGGCCGTACCACTTCAACTTCCACAAGGGCGACCTCGGAAACTTCACCCTCATCGGGCCCTCCGGCTCGGGCAAGACCGTGGTGCTGAGCTTCCTGCTGGCCCAGGCCCGCAAGTTCGATCCGCGCATCGTCTTCTTCGACAAGGACCGTGGGGCCGAGATCTTCCTGCGAGCGATCAGCGGCCGCTATGACGCCATTCGCGCCGGACAGCCGACCGGCTTCAACCCGCTGCAACTAGAGGACACGCCGGCCAACCGGGCCTTCCTTGCGGACTGGACGGTTCGGCTGGTGACCCAGCCGGGCGAAACGCTCGGCCCGGAGGACCACGCGCGCGTCAAAGACGCGGTGGACGCCAACTTCGATCAGCAGCCGGCGTTTCGGCGCCTCCGCTACTTCGCCGAGCTGTTCCGCGGCGACCGACGGCCGAACGCCGCCGACCTGGCTGCAAGGCTGCGCCCCTGGTGGGGCGATGGCGAGCGGGCTTGGCTGTTCGACAACGCCGAGGACGCGCTGGACCTGGACGCCCGCACCGTAGGCTTCGACATGACCCAGCTGCTGGACCAGCCGGCGCTGCGCACCCCGGCGATGATGTACCTGTTCCATCGTGTCGAGCAGCGGCTGGACGGCCAGCCGACCCTGATCGTCATTGACGAGGGCTGGAAGGCGCTGGACGACGACGTGTTCGTCGCGCGCATCAAGGACTGGGAAAAGACCATCCGCAAACGCAACGGCGTGGTCGGGTTCGCCACGCAAAGCGCCCAGGACGCCCTCGAGAGCCGCATCGCCTCGGCGATCATCGAGCAGGCCGCCACGCAAATCTTCATGGCCAATCCGAAGGCGCAGGCGAGGGATTACTGCGACGGATTCGGGCTCACCCTGCACGAACTCGAACTCATCCGGGCCCTGCCGGACTCGGCCCGCTGCTTCCTGATCAAGCACGGCACGGACAGCGTCGTGGCGCGGCTGAATCTGTCGGGCGAGCCTGAGCTGCTGACCGTGCTGTCCGGCCGCGAAAGCACCGTCCGCATCCTCGACAGCCTGCGCGAGGACTTGGGCGAGGATCCCTCGGTCTGGCTGCCGCGCCTGCTGGAGCGCGCCTGATGGCCTACGCCTGCCCCCTTCCTGAGCCCGATGAGGGCATGGTCCGCGGCCTGCTGACGTCGGTCGACTGCAACGTGCAGGGCATGGCCGAGGCGGGCTACGCAGCCCTCGCCCAGCCGGGATCCCCCCTCGCGCTCGCGCTGACGCTGCTGCTGACCATCTACATCGCCCTTTTCGGGTTCCGCCTGCTGGTCGGCCGGGCCTCGCTGCGCATCGGCGATCTCACCATGACCGCCTTGAAGATCGGCGCGGTCCTGGCCCTGGCGACCAACTGGCCGACCTACCAGCAGTTGGTGTTCGACACGCTGTTCCGCGGGCCCGAGCAGCTCGCCGGCTCGATCCTGGGGACGATGCAGGGCCCGGCCGCGGTGCTGGGCGCCAATCCGTTCCAGGCCTTGCAGGTGGTCTACGACGAGATGCAGAGCTCGGCCGCCTTCCTCAGCGGGCGCACCCTGGGCGCGCCCTCGCCGCTGCAGGGCGGGCCGGCGTTCGCCGCCTTCGCCCTGAACACCTCGGCCTTCCTGATGCTGATGACCAGCCTGGGCGCGGTGCTGGCCGCCAAGATCGTGTTGGGAGTGCTGCTCGGCCTCGGCCCGCTGTTCATCGTCTTCCTGTTGTTCGACGCCACCCGCGGGATCTTCGAGGGCTGGCTCCGGGCCTGTCTGGCGTTCGCGCTTGCGCCGCTGATGGCCGTCCTGGGACTGGTGGTGCAGCTCACCTTGATCGCACCGCATGTGGTTCGATTGGCTGAGCTACGGGCACAGGGCCTGGTGGACCTGACAGCGCCCAACGCGATCTTCCTGCTCACCATGGTCTCGACGGGCGTCAGCATCGCCCTGGGGGTCGCCGTGGGGGTCATCGCTCTCAGCCTGCGTCTGCCGCGCAGCCGCGCCAATGAGGCAACGGTCGCCGAGCGGGCCGCAGCCGCGGCCCGGGTCGATGCGGGGCCGAGCCTTGCGTTCGGCGCGCCGCGCGACCGCGTCGAGCTCCAGCCACGGGCCGCCGCCATCGCCGCCGCCGCCGCGGCGATGGAGCGTCGCGAGAGCCGGGTGTTCGCCGCCGAGCCCGGAGGCGCCCCACGCCTGCTTAGGGTGGGAACCGGGAGCGCAGCCCCCGCGCCCCTGCAGATCTCCCACGCCCCTCTCGGCCACGCCTACCGCAGAACAGCAAGGCCGCCCACGGCCGCAAGTAACGTTCGGAGGGATCGATGAAACCGGAGAAGCCGCCGGCCGCCGACCGTCAGGCCTACTACGCCGACGCCGCCTCCTGGTCCCGTGACGTGCAGGGCTCTCTGCGCACCTCGCGCCGGGTGGCCTGGAT
Source organism: Phenylobacterium sp. (assembly GCF_036263695.1). GTDB lineage: Bacteria > Pseudomonadota > Alphaproteobacteria > Caulobacterales > Caulobacteraceae > Phenylobacterium. The sequence continues at coordinate 9,018 of NZ_DATAGM010000219.1, read as the reverse complement.
CGTGGCCGGCGTCGCCGGGGCGATCGCCCTGCTCGAAGGCGCCGCGCTGGCGGCCCTGACGCCGTTGAAGTCGGTGGTGCCCTACGCCATCACCGTCGATCGCCAGACCGGCTACGTGGAAACGGCGAAGGCCCTCGAGCCGGGGACGCTGTCGCAGAACGCTGCCGTCACTCAGGCCTTCCTGGCCCAGTACGTCCTGTCCCGCGAAGGCTACGACACGACCGACTTGCAGGCCGCCTACGGACGCGTCGCACAATGGTCGGTCGGCGACGCCAAGACCCAGTACCTGGCGGCGATGGCGCCCTCGAATCCACAGAGCCCCGTGAAGCTGCTCGGCACGGACACCGTGCTCCACCCGACGGTGAAGAGCATCTCCATGCTGTCCCCGACCAGCGCCCTCGTCCGCTTCGACGTGGAGCGGCGCACCTATGGCGCCACGCTGGGCGAGCGCCACTCCTATGCCGCTGTGATCGGCTTCCGCTACACCGGCGAACCCATGCGGATGGAGGACCGGTTCCTCAACCCGCTCGGCTTCCAGGTCACCAGCTACCGCCGCGACTCCGAGACGATCGGCGCCACGGTCGCTTCCCAGGGGACCCGCTGATGAGGAGCCTGCTTCTTGTGCTGGCCCTGCTCAGCGCTCCTGTGGCCGCACACGGTGCGGACAGCCCGCAGCCCGGGCTCGTGGATCCGCGTATCCAGACCGTGGAGTACGATCCGGACCAGGTGATCGTGCTTCGCGGCCGGCTGGGCTATCAGCTGATGCTGGAGTTCGGTCCTGACGAGCGGCTGGAGAACGTCTCCATCGGCGACTCCCTCGCCTGGCAGGTCACCCCGAACCGTAAAGCCAGCCTGCTGTTCCTGAAGCCGCTCGAGCGCTCGGCGACCACGAATATGACGGTGGTGACCAACCTGCGGCGCTACGCCTTCGATCTGAGGGTCGCCTCGAGCGCCGTGAAACCCTCCAGCCTGCCCTACATCGTCCGCTTCAACTATCCGCAGGTCGCCGTGGCGCTGCCTGAGCCGCCGCCGCCCGACCCCGGGCCCCAGGTGGTCAACGCCGCCTACGCGGTCACCGGCTCCGGCGAAAACGCCCCCACTGAAGTCTTCGATGATGGGCGGATGACCTACTTCGCCTGGCCGGCGCAGGCGTCTGCGCCCGCCATCTTCGCCGTGGGCGCCGATGGGGCCGAAAGCCTCGTCAACTACGGGGTACGCGGCGGCTACACCGTCGTCGAACAGCTCGCGCCCCGCTTCATGCTGCGGAACGGCAAGCAGGTGACCACCGTGACCAACCGGGCCTTCGCACGATCGGCGGCCCTTCCGAGGACGGCGAAGAGATGACCCCGACCTTCGATCACGACCCCCGGTTCGTCGCCGCCAATCCCGACGCGCCCGCCGCCACAGAGGATACCGGACCGTTGGTCGGCGGCGAGCGCTCCGGTCTCAGTCCCTGGGCCACAGCCGCCATCTTCGCGGTCCTGGCTCTCGTCCTGTTCCTGTGGCTCAACGGGCGGCGGACGGAGGCTGCTGAAACCCCTCCCGCGGCCCGATCGCTGGGCGCGCCGCAGGCCGGTGCGGCTCCGTCCCTTGCCCTCCCGCCGCCCGGCGTTCGACCGGCGCAGCCCGGTGCGTTCAGCGACCTCCCGGCCACCGCCCTCACGGCGGAGCCCGCGGGTCCTTCCGCACCCGTCGCCGCGGCCCAGCCGTCCTACCCTGCGCCGGCGGCCCCCGCGGTCGATCCTGGCCAGCGCCGTCGGGCGCCCGCTCTGGTCGTCGATCTCGGCGGAGGCGGCGCGGAACGGATGATCTTGGCCCAGGCGACGACGACGCCGGCAGGTCCAGGCGCCGTGATCGCCGCCGCCGCCGGCCCAGCGGCCGGCGACGCAGCCGACGCAGGTCCCCAGCTGAATGACAGCGAGCAGTTCGCCCAGCGCGTCGGCGGCCAGGAGCCGGAACGCGCCCGGGCGACGCCGATGCGCAACCCCAGCGCACTGGTGCCGCAGGGGGCGATGATCCCCGGCGTCCTGGAGACGGCGATCAACTCCGACCTGCCCGGCTACACCCGCGCGATCGTCAGCCGCGACGTCCTCAGCTTCGACGGCTCGCAGGTGCTGATCCCTCGCGGCAGCCGCCTGATCGGCCAGTACAAGAGCGCCGTCTCGCTCGGCCAGTCGCGCGCCTTCATCATCTGGACGCGAGCCATCCGGCCTGACGGCGTCTCCATCCAGCTCGGATCTCCCGGGACCGACGCGCTCGGCCGCGGCGGCCTCGACGGCGACGTCGACCGGCACTTCTTCCGGCGGTTCGCGGGCTCTATCCTGCTCTCCGTGCTGAACGCCGGCGTGGCTGCGATCGGCTCGCAGCCCTCCACCCAGATCAGCATCGGCTCGCCCGGCGCAGCCTCAGGGCTGGCGAGTTCGGCGCTGCAGGGCGAGAACATCTCGCCGACCATCAAGGTGGCCCAGGGCGAGGCGATCCGCATCTTCGTCGCCCGCGACCTGGATTTCTCCGGCGTGGACGCCGTTCGTTGAGCGCCGACGCCGCACCGATCTACCTGCGGACCTACCTGGCGCCGCTGGCCCGGTTCCTCGAACGGGCCGAGGTTACCGACATCTTCATCAACGCACCTGGCGAGGTCTGGGTGGAGACGGTGCTGGGCGGCATCGAGCGCCATGCCGCGCCCGAGCTGGACGAGACCACCCTCTGGCGCCTCGCCCGGCAGATCGCCAGCCTCTCCCACCAGGGCGTCAGCCGGGAGCATCCGCTGCTGAGCGCCAGCCTGCCGGACGGCGAACGGGTGCAGGTGATCGCCCCGCCCGCCACCCGGCGCCACATCGCCCTGGCGGTGCGCAAGCACGTGGTGGCCGATCTGACCCTCGAAGACTACCTGCAGGCCGACGCCTTCGCCGGCGTGCGGACCGATGGGGGTTCGGAACAGGCCGCCGTCGACGACGCGCTCCGCCGCCTGCTCTCCGCCGGCGACGTGGCGGGATTCCTGCGAGGCGCCGTGCGCGCCCGCAAGAACATCGTCCTCTCGGGCGGCACCTCCACCGGCAAGACCACCTTCCTGAACGCGCTCCTCAAGGAGATCCCCCGTGACGAGCGGCTGATCGTCATCGAGGACGCGGCCGAGGTGCAGCTCGACCACCCCAATGCGCTGGGCCTGATCGCGGTGCGCGGCGAGACCGGCGAGTCCCAGGTCGACGCCGACGATCTGGTGCGGGCCTCGCTGCGGATGCGTCCCGATCGCATCATCCTCGGCGAGCTGCGCGGCCGCGAGGCGTCGAGCTTCCTGCGGGCGGTCAACACCGGTCACCCGGGCTCGATCACCACGCTGCACGCCGACAGCCCGCGCGGCGCGGTGGACCAGATCGCCCTCCTGGTGTTGCAGGGCGGCCTGAACCTGGGCCGGACCGAGATCGGCGACTATGTGCGCAGCGTCGTCGACGTCTTCGTGCAGCTCTCGCGCCGGGACGGCCGCCGGGTGGTGTCCGAAATCCTCTTTCGCCCGCCGGAGTAGCCCCTTGCGCACACATCCGGACCGCTGGATCGCCGGCCTCTGCCTGGGCTCTGCGCTGGCCGCAGGCCCCGCCTTCGCCCACGAGGGCGCGGGGCTCGCCGGCGGATTGGCGGCGGGCCTCGCCCACCCGCTCCACGGCCTGGATCACCTGCTGGCCATGGTGGCGGTGGGCCTGTGGGGCGCCTTTCTCGGCCGTCCGCTCGTCTTCGCTCTGCCGGTCATCTTCCCCCTGGTGATGGCGCTGGGCGGGGTGATGGGAATGGCGGCGGTCCCCGTCCCGCCGGTGGAGATCGGCATCGCCCTCTCGGTGCTTGTGCTGGGCGGCGCTATCGCCGCGGCCGTACGGGCGCCGGTCTGGGCCGCCGCGCTTCTGGTGGCGGTGTTCGCCATCTTCCACGGCTATGCGCACGGGCAAGAGCTTCCCTCCGCCGCCGACCCGGTCGGCTACAGCGCCGGCTTCGTGCTGGCCACCGGGCTGCTGCACCTGGCCGGCGTCGCTCTGGGCCTGATCGCCGCGCGTCCGGGAGGCGTGCTCGCCCTCCGTGGCGTCGGGGCCCTGATCGCGGCGGCCGGCGGCTATTTCATCTTCGAGGCGGCGGCATGACAGGCGCCTTGGTCGCCGCGGGCCTGCTTTGCGCCGCCCTGGGGTTCGCGCTGAGCTTCGCCCCGCGCAGAGCGTTGCCCGGCTGCTTGGCTCTCACCGCCGGAGCCGCCGGTCTGGCCGGCTTGCTGCCGGCGCAGGCCTGGTCGAGCGTGGCCTTCGCAGGCTGCTGGACAAGCGTTTTCCTCTGCGCCCTGGCGGTCCACGCGCCTAGGGGGCTGCACGCCAACGTCGCCCTCGCCCTGGCGCTGAACGCCGGCGCCTGGTCTGGAGCTGTCGTCGCCGCGGCAGGCGCGCCGTCCGACCTCCTGGTGGCGCTCCCCTGGACGCTGATCTGCCTCCCAGGCGCCTGGATCGTCTCCGCCCGACGCCAGATCGCGCTGAAAGTCATGGCCAGCTGGCTCGCGGCGGTGGCGGTGCTGGCTGTCGCATTGCCGGCGCTCATCCCCACGCCCGGCTACGTCGCCGACCACATGGAGTAGGGATGCACTGGCCTGCACGTCTCGCGCTTTTGACAGGGGGCGCGCTCGCCTCGGCGCTATTGGCGGGCGCTGCGAGCGCCCACGACTTCTGGCTTCAGCCGCGCAGCTTCTGGATCGCGCCGATGGGCGCCGCGCCGATCGCCTTGCAGGTGGGTCATGGCGCCGACCGCCAGCGCTGGACGGCCGATCCCCGTCGGATCATCGGCTTCTACAGCCTGGGCCCGAAGGGCCGCACCGACCACAGGTCCGCTCTGCACGCAGGCCGCATCGATCAGGATCATCGCGTGGTCCTTCGCGAGCCGGGCGTCCACGTCGTCGTGCTGCAGACCAACCATGCCAGGAGCGTCCTGCCAGGTCCGCGGTTCACCGAGTACCTCAAGGAAGAAGGGCTGACGCCGGCGCTGCAGGCCCGCACGCGCGCCGGGACCACCGACCGGCCCGGGCGCGAAATCTACAGCCGCCGGGCCAAGGCCCTGGTGCAGGTCGGCGCCGCGACGGCTCAGTCTCAGCCTCACCTCACTCGCCCTGCCGGGCTGACCCTCGAGATTGTTCCTGAATCCAATCCCTACGCACCGGGCGCCGGACCAGCGTTGCCGGTGCGGGTCTACTTCGAAGGCCGCCCCCTGGCCGGCGCGCTGGTGAAGCTGAACAATCTCGACTTCGACGCCAAGGTGGTGGAGCAGCATCGGACGGATGCGGCCGGCCGCGCGGTCTTTCAGGCGCCGCGCACGGGCGCGTGGCAGCTGAACGTCGTCTGGACCAAGCCGGCGTCGCGCGCCGCCGATGCCGAACTCGACACGACCTTCTCGAGCCTCACGCTGGGCTACCCGCGAGGCGCCGGGAATTGAAGGCGCGGCCCCCGTCCGCAACGCATCCGACCGCCGCTCGCGTCCGTAGAATTCCAAAGCTTAACCGTTTCGAGGAGCGACGTTCGATGCGCGGCGCGTTTCTGCTGCTCGGCCTGGCCGCATTCGCGCCGGCCATCGCTCACGCCGATCCGGACGGCGCGCACGCGACGGCCGGCGAGGTCGAGCCGGTCTACGTCTGGGGCAAGCGCCAAAACGGGGTCGGAACGGCGACCTCGGCCAGTGCAGGCGAAGTGGCGTTCGCCGCCTTTGCGGATCGCCCGCTCCTGCGTCCACCGGAAGTCCTGGAGGTGATTCCCGGTCTGGCGGCCACCCAGCATTCCGGCGCAGGCAAGGCCAACCAGTACTTCCTTCGCGGCTTCAACCTGGACCACGGGACAGACTTTTCGGTGAGCTTCGACGGCGCACCGATCAACCTGCGCAGCAACGCTCACGGACAGGGCTACCTGGACCTCAACTTCCTCACGCCGGAGCTGGTCGAGACGGTCAGCTACCGAAAGGGGCCCTACTTCGCGACGGTGGGCGACTTTTCCGCAGCCGGCTCGGCGGACCTTTCGACCTTCGACGCCCTGCCGCAGTCCTTCGCTTCCGCGACGTTTGGCGAACATGACTACGCGCGCCTGCTGGCGGCCGTGAATTTGGGCGCCGGCTACCTGGCCGCTGACGTCACCGGCAACGATGGTCCCTGGAACCGCCCGGAGGAACTACGCCGAGCGAGCCTCGTGCTACGCCAGCGCCTCGGCGACTGGCGGTTCACCGGCCTGGCCTACGCCAGCGACTGGAACGCCACTGACCAGATTCCCCAGCGGGCGCTGGATCAGGGCCTGCTGGACCGTTTCGGCGCCCTGGATCCGACCGACGGCGGGCGCTCGCGCCGCCTCCTCCTGGCCGCCCGTCGTGACGCCGCCGACGGACTAGGAGCATCGGTCTACGCCCAGTACTACCGGCTGAACCTGTGGTCGAACTTCACCTACTTCCTCAACGATCCGGACCACGGCGACCAGTTCGAACAGGCCGAGGAACGGTGGATCGCCGGCGGCGCGATGTCGAAGTCTTGGCTCGACGCAGGGCCGTGGTCCTACGCGGCCGGCGTCGAGGCCCGCTATGATCATATCCCCTCCATCGGCCTCTACCGCACCCGCGCTCGCGAGCGGCTGTCGACCGATCGCCAGGACGGCGTGGACCAGGGGTCGGCCGCCGCGTGGGGCGAGGCCGCCTGGCAGGACGGCCCGTTCCGCGCCACGTTCGGCGTTCGGCTGGACGGCATGGTCGTCGGCGTGGCGTCGGACGATCCCCGGAACAGCGGCCACGAGGCCGATCTCATTGTCAGCCCCAAGCTTGCGTTGTCCTGGCGCGCGGCGCCGGAGCTCGAATTCTACGCCAACGCCGGACGCGGCTTCCACTCCAACGACGCGCGCGGCGCCACCGCCCGCATCAGCCCGGACGGTTCGACCCCGCTCGAGCCCGTACGCCTGCTGGTCCCCGCCACGGGCGGGGAACTGGGCGTGCGCTGGGAGCGCACGGGCCTCTCCGCCAGCCTCGCGCTGTGGGCGCTGAAGCTGGACTCCGAGCTCGTCTACACGGGCGATGCGGGCGACACCGAGAGCACGGACGCCAGCGGCCGGATCGGCGTCGAGGGGCTCGTCAACTGGTCGCCCAGCCCTAGGCTGAACCTGGAGGCGAGCGCCGCCCTCACCCACGCCAGATATCTCGACGCCCCCGGAGCCGACCGCATTCCCAACGCCCTCGAATACGTTGTCACCGGCGGCGCGACCTGGCAGTTCACCGACAGACTGACGGGCGGGCTTACCGTCCGTCACCTCGGCCCCGCCCCGTTGGTGGAGGACGACAGCGCCCGCGCCCCCTCCTCCACCGTCGCCAACCTGCTGGTGCGTTATCGCGCCGGCGACTTCGAACTTACTGGCGAACTTCTCAACGCCTTCGACAGCTCGGACGCGGACATCAGCTACTTCTACGCCTCACGGCTTCAGGACGAGTCGCTGGAGGGGGTCGAGGACGTCCACCTCCACCCGATCGAGCCGCGCACGATCCGGCTCGGCGTCCGCAGGTACTTCTGATGTCCTGCCGGTGGGGCGGCGAGCGCGGCCCATTGACTGCCTCCACCACCCTCCCTGCGGCCGCCCGTTGCAGCGGGAGCGCTGAGGACGGACCGTTTCGACCGAACCCCCGAAGCGGTGGTCATCACCGGCCAGGTCGGCGCGGTGATGGGTCGCGAGACCGTCCGGCCAACACCGGGGGCAGAGAACGAGGAGCGGGCATTCAGATCAGGGCTGATTGCAGACCTCTGGCGTCGTCGCAGCGTCGCAGAAAATGAGCAGCATTGGGCCGTTCGGGCGGAAAGTGGACCCCGGAGTCTGCGTTCGCCCGCGAGGCTGTCAAAGGGAAGTGCGTTCCCAGGGAGGCGGGTCGGCGAGCCGCGAGATGATGAACTCGACGAACGCGCGTACCTTCGGCGCGCGATGGCGGCTGCCAGGGAAGATGACGTGCAGGTCGTACGACGCAGGCTGGTACCTTGGCATGATCCGTTGCACGCGGCCGGTGCGAAGCTCATCCCCGATCACGAATGTTGGTGTGAGCGCGATACCCGCTCCTGCGAGGAGTGGAGCGCGCAGCGCCAAGCCCGAGTTCGCCTGCATGAATGGGCGCAGCTCAACGCTATGGCGCGTCTCGCCTTCGAACAGCTCCCAAGTGTTGCGCTGGGCTGCGAGATTATAAACCAGCAGACGGTGAGCCGAGAGTTCAGCTGGGCTCTGCGGCTCGCCTGAGTGAGCGAGGTATGACGGGGCGGCCACGAGCGCCCGTTCGACGCGGCACACGCGCCTCGAGATAAGGCTGGAATCCTCGAGCTGGCGCCGCGCCCTCAGCCCGACGTCGAAGCCTTCCTGGACTAGGTCGACGAAGCGGTCGTCCAGCGACAGGTCCAACTGCACAAGCGGATACAGCGCGGCGAACTCCGACAGCAGGGGGGCCACGTGCAGGAGGCCTAACGTCATTGGCGCGCTGACCCGGAGCCGCCCCCTGGGCTCAATCTGGGAGGCGCCAGCTTCAAGTTCCGCCGCTTCAATGTCGTCCAGGATACGGCAGCACCGGCGGAAGTAGTCCTCCCCTGCCTCAGTCAGCCTGATCCGGCGGGTGGTTCTGGTCATCAGAGCGACGCCCAGCTCCTCCTCCAGCTCGCGCACGTGCTTGCTTACGGCGGCATTCGAAAGCTCGAGGTCCGCCGCTGCGGCGGAGAAGCCACCCCTCTCGACGACGCGCCGAAAAGTATGCATCGCAACCAGCTTGTTCACGGCGCCCACTATTCACGTTTCGTGCAAGATCATCTCACGAAGCTCTGCTTTTTCGCAACATTCCCGCTGAGCATCTTCCTCGTCGTCGCGCAGCCCTGCGCCACCAACGAAGGAAGCTCCCGTGTACGACGCCCTGTTCACCCCGTTACGCGCCGGCGCGCTGCGCCTGCCCAACCGTATCCTCATGGCTCCCATGACGCGCAGTCGCGCTGACGACGCCGGGATCGTCGGCCCC
>NZ_DATAGM010000218.1:0-1840 GCF_036263695.1 Phenylobacterium sp. | reverse complement strand
CCGTGATAGCCCTGGACCATCACCCGGCGGTCGTAGGCGAAGCCGGCGCAGATGGCCTTCGTCGTCTCCGGGTCGAACTTGTAAGCCTCGTCGACATCCGGCACGTGCGGATCGCGCTCGGAGAAGGCGGGGACCTGCATGTCGGTGTCGACGCCAAAGGTGTCGCGCACCGAGACCTTCCGGTCCGGGACCAGGGTGATGAGCTTGTCGTCAGGGGTGTCGGCGAGCACGGTCATGTCGAGGTTCGATTACAGGGGGTGCGCGCGCATTGCAAACGTGCGTTTGATGGCGCCAGCGTACCCAGGTTGGGAGGAAGAACGCCATGTCCGCCTTAGTCCAGACCGCCCCCTCGAGCCTCGTGGTCGAGCCCTGCGAGAACGGTTTCGGCGCGCGGATCACGGGCCTTGATCTTACGAGGCCCTTAGATGGGGAGACGCTGGCCCAGGTGAAAGCCGCCTTCGCCCGCCACGGGGTGGTTTCTTTCCCCGATCAGCCGCTCAGCCTGGAGCAGCTGGAGGCCTTCACCCTGCAGATGGGCCCGTTCGGCGAGGATCCCTTCATCGCCCCGATGGCCGGCCACCCCAACGTGCTGGAGCTGCGCCGCGAGCCGGACGAGAAAGCGACCAACTTCGGAGCCGGCTGGCATTCCGACTGGAGCTTCCAGCCGCAACCGCCGGCGGCGACCCTGCTCCACGCCAAGGTGGTCCCGCCGGTCGGAGGGGATACCCTGTTCGCCGACTGCACCCGGGCCTACGACACGCTCTCCGAGACGATGAAGCAGGTGCTGGCGCCGCTCCGGGCCGTGCACAGCGCCGCGCGCCCCTACGGGACCAAGGGCGTCTTCGCCCGCGAGACCGAGAAGCGGACGATGCAGATCATCACGTCGCAGGAGGCGGAGAAGACCCAGGTCCATCCGCTGGTGCGCACGCATCCCGTCACCGGCCGCAAGGCGCTGTTCGTCAGCCCCGTCTACACCGTCGGCATCGAGGGCATGACCGAAAAGGAGGCCGGCGCCATCCTCGGCTTCCTGTTCGCCCACATGACCCAGCCGGAGTTCATCTTCCGCCACAAGTGGGCCGAGGGGACGCTGCTGATGTGGGACAACCGCTGCACCGTCCACTTCGCAGAGGGCGGCTACGACGGCCACCTTCGGCTGATGCACCGCACCACGGTGGCGGGCGACACCCCGGTCTGAGATGCCCCCGCCCCAGGTGCTGATCGTCACCGGCGCCATGGCGGCCGGCAAGTCGACGCTGGCCCAGGCCCTGGCTGAGCGGCTGGAGCGCAGCGTCCACCTGCGCGGCGACCTGTTCCGCAAGATGATCGTCTCCGGCCGCGCCCTGCCCGGCGAGGGCGAGGAAGGCATCGCCCAGCTGAAGATGCGCTACGAGCTCGCGGTCCTGGCCGCCGCCCGCTACGCCAACAGCGGCTTCTCGGTGGTCTACCAGGACGTGGTGCTGGCCGAGGACCTGCTCGACGCCGTCCGCCGCCTCAAGCGCTGGCGGCCCGGCGTCGTGGTGCTGAACCCGCCGGCCCAGGTCCTGGCCCAGCGCGACCGCGACCGGGACAAGACCGGCTACGACGGGCCCTGGAGCGCCGAGGGGTTCGCGCAGATGGTGGCGGCGACGCCGCGCGTGGGGCTTTGGATCGACAATGCCGAGCTGACGGTCAGCCAGACCGTCGACGCCATCCTCGCCGATGCGGAGGCGACGCGCGCCGGCCTCTAGACCATCCCGGCCTTGCGCAGCGACTGGTAGGCGCGGATCACCCGCTGGAGCTTCGGCTCGGACGAGCGGTCGCCGCCGTTGGAGTCCGGGTGGAAGCGCTTCACCAGTTCGGT
>NZ_DATAGM010000217.1:0-10362 GCF_036263695.1 Phenylobacterium sp. | reverse complement strand
CAGCGTTCGAGGCGCTGCCGGAGCGGGAGACCCTGGCCTACCTCGACGCCGTGCCCGGCCGGCTCCAGCGGCCCTGGGGCCTGGCCTGCGTGAACCCGCCCTACCGCCGCCGCGCGGACCTGCGGGCCAAGAGCGCCTTTCCCGGCCGCTATCACAATGGCGGCGACTGGCCCTGGCTCGACGGCCTCTATGCGCGCGAGCGCCTGCGCCGCGGCCTCAGCGGCTGGCGCCATCCCCTGACCCGCTGGTGGGAGACCTGCCTGGCGCGTGGCTGGCCCGGCGCGGTAGAGCACTTCTCCCCTGCCTTCGGCCGCGGCTCGCTGATCCAGGCGTGGTCCTCGCTGCCCGCGGCCGTTGCGCTGGCGCACCGGGAGGCGGTGCTGGCCGCCGCCGCGGGCTGAGGTCAGGCGGGCCGACCGAGCCTGCCGAGCACCACCGGCTGGGCGCGATCGCCGTCGACGAAACTCATCAGGACCGCCTCGCCGACAGCCAGCCCGGCCGCCTGGGGCTGAAGCACCTCCGCCCAAAGGGCCTCGTCGCCGAGGATGTGGGGCAGCGAGACCTGCACCCGTCCTAGGCCCTGCGGATCGACGGCGTTCGTCACCGTGCCTCGCGTCAGCGGAACGCCGGCCGGCGCGCCGGGGAACGACACCTCCGCCGCGCCCGCCAGCTCCGGGCCCAGCGGGCGCGTGCTGGCGAACACCACCGGCCCGCGGTGGGTCTCCAGGGCGCGCAGCAGGGCGCCCACGGCGGCGTTCGCGTAGCGGTCATGGCTGTCGCGCACGTCGGTGCGCCGGCCGAACAAGGCGTCGGCCTCATCGAAGAACAGCACGGCGCCCTCGGTCTCCGCCGTCTCGAAAACGGTGGTCAGGTTCCGCTCTGTCTCGCCCAGGTATCTGCTGAGCACCTCTCCCAGGTCGACGCGGTGCAGCTCCATGCCCAGTTCGCGCGCCAGGTCGGCGGCCGCCTCGGCCTTGCCGCCCCCTGCGCCGGAGAAGACCAGCGGCCGGCCTCCGGCTCGAAGGTACGGCGCAAGCTCTCTTAGCCGCGCCGTCACCGCGGGCGGCGGTCGATCCTGAGAGTCGCTAGGGGGCATGGCCGCTCCGCGTGGGTGTCGGCCCATCCTGCGTCGCGCCGCCGGCAATACTCAAGGCCAGCCGTGGAGCGCCGGAGTCCCGGTCCTCGCCAACGGCGGTGAGAGAGGGATTCGAACCCTCGATAGGCTTTCACCTATACACGCGTTCCAGGCGTGCGCCTTCAACCACTCGGCCACCTCACCCACCGGCGCGGGAGCCTTAGGCCCCCGTTTCGGAAGGCGCGCAATATAGCGATGGGGCCTACCGCGGCAAGCGCCGCTCGCAAGCTGCGGCCAAGTAGCTGGGAAGGCACGGTGATTTGCCGCCGCGCCTGCGCCGGGCGATGCAATCGGGGCCTCGGCGCCCTATCTTGCAGGGCGACTTCCCCTCCAGCCGAAGAAGGCCCCGATGCTGTTCGCCAAGAGGACGCTCGAGCTTCCCACCCCGGAAGAGGCGCTGCCGGGCCGCCAGGCCGAGCTGCCGACCGCACAGACCCACTACGTCAACGGCCGGCCGCTGAAGGGGCCCTATCCGGAGGGGCTGGAGATGGCCCAGTTCGCCATGGGCTGTTTCTGGGGCGTGGAGCGCAAGTTCTGGCAGGTCCCGGGCGTCTGGGTGACGGCGGTCGGCTACGTGGCCGGCATCACGCCCAACCCGACCTACGAGGAGGTCTGCTCGGGCCGCACCGGCCACACCGAGGCGGTGCTGGTGGTCTACGACCCGAAGGTCGTCACCTACGAGAACCTCTTGAAGGTGTTCTGGGAGGGCCACGACCCGACCCAGGGCATGCGCCAGGGCAACGACATCGGCACCCAGTACCGCTCGGGCGTCTATGTCTACAACGACGCCCAGGCCAGCGCGGCCACCGCCAGCCTGGAGGCCTACCAGCAGGCGCTCTCGGCCAGGGGCTATGGCCGGGTGACGACCGAGATCGGCACGGCCGGGCCCTTCTACTTCGCCGAGGACTACCACCAGCAGTACCTAGCCAAGAACCCGAACGGCTATTGCGGCGTCGGCGGCACCGGCGTGACCTGCCCGATCGGCACGGGCGTCGGCGTATGACGCCTCAGGCGCTGAAGGCCGCCGCCCTGGCGCTCCCCGGCGCCGCGCTGTCGATCCAGTGGGGCGACGACCGGGTCTACAAGGTCGGCGGCAAGATGTTCGCCGCTACCGACGGGGCCGGGAGCAACCTGTCGCTGAAGGTCACCGACATCGCCTTCGAGGCCCTGACCGAGACCGGCCGCGCGCGGCCGGCGCCATACTTGGCCAAGTCCAAGGGGGTGCGGTTCGACGACGCCTCCGCGCTGGACGACGCCGAAGTCGCCGACTGGCTGAAGACCGCCCACGCGCTGGTCAGCGCCAAGCTGACCAAGGCGGTGAAGAAGGAGCTGGGGCTCGTTTGACCCCTTCCTTTCCCGTGAACGGGAAAGGAAGGAGGGCCGCTACTCCAGCAGCCTTCGCAGCTCCGCCACCGCCCGCGAGGCGGGCGACTTGCGCTGACGCCAGACGAGCAGCCCGACCGCGCCGACGGTGGCGACGATGAAGGCTTCGGGGCCGAAGACCCAGGCGGCGGCGGCGAGGGCGAAGTAGTAGCCGCGCACGCCGGTGTTGAAGCTGGTCAGGGCCGGGTTGAGCAGGCGGGCGGCGGCGTGGCCGTAGGCCTGCTCCCGCGCCTTATCCTCGGTGTCGGGCGCCGCCCCAATGGCGGCCAGGCAGTAGTTCATCTGGCGGATCGACCAGATGAAGTCGAGCAGTCCCCGGGCCAGCGAGATCATCACCAGCGCCAGCTGGATCTCCAGCATGGTCCGTGTCGTGGTTTCGATCAGGGTCAGGGACGAGACGGCGCGGAAGGTCGCCTCGCCGCCGAACAGGGCCCCCGCCGTGGCCGCGATCAGCAGCAGGTTGGACGAGGCGAAGAAGGAGGCCGAGTTCAGCGCGTTGCTGAGCAGCTGGCCGTCCATGAACCGGTTCTCGCGCCCGGCCATGTTGACCATCCAGGCGGTGCGCACCGTCTGCATGTCGGTGTTGATGGCGCCCTTGCCGCGCGACAGCGCCTTCAGCAGCGGCTCGTAGGCCAGCCAGCAGAGGGCGAACAGCGCCAGCGCCGCGATGTCGAGCGCGCCCAGGCTAGTCCTCCAGGATCAGGCTGTGGGTGCGGGTCTCGCGCAGCCGGAAGACGATCAGGAAGGCGATGGCCATGACGATCGAGACGTAGATGAAGAAGCCGCTCTCCATCCCCTGGCGCTTGAACCACAGGGCCAGCATCTCGGCGGTGCCGCCGAAGGTGGCCGTGGCCATGCCGTAGGGCAGGGCGACGCCGAGCGCCCGGACGTTGGTGGGGAAGAGCTCGGCCTTCACCACGGCGCTGATCGAATTGTAGCCCGACAGGATCACCACCAGGGCCGAAACCATCAGGAAGGCGGCCACCGCATCGCCGCTGTTCAGGATGCCAGTCATCAGCGGGTAGGTGACCAGCGCCCCGCCGCCGAACGCCAGCCCGAGCGTCGGCTTGCGGCCGATGTGGTCGGAGATCCAGCCGTAGATCGGCAGGCTGATCAGGTAGAGCACCAGGGACGCGGCGCTGATCGCCGTCGCCGTCGTCGGCGCAAAGCCTGCCGAGTTGGCCAGGAACTTCGGCATGTAGGTGGTGTAGGTGTAGAAGGCGACGGACCCGCCGGCGGTGAAGCCGAAGATCGCCAGGGTCTCCTTCGGGTATTTCATGAACAGCATCATGGTCCGGGCGCGCTCGACGCCGGCCGCCTTGGCGTTCTCGTAGGAGGTGCTCTCCTCCAGCCGGCTGCGGATCCAGAACACCACCACCGCCATCAGCGCCCCGATGAAGAAGGGGATGCGCCAGCCCCACGCTTCCAGCTGGGGCGTGGTCAGGGTGTTCTGCAGCAGCGCCAGGATGCCGAGCGCCAGCAGCTGGCCCATCACCATGGTCACGAACTGGAAGCTGGACCAGAAGCCGCGTCGCTCGCGTCCGGCCATCTCGGAGAGATAGGTTGCGCTGGCCCCGTACTCGCCGCCGACCGACAGCCCCTGCAGCAGCCGCGCGACGACCAGCATCACCGGGGCGGCCACGCCGATGGTCGCGTAGCCCGGCAGGATGGCGATGATGAAGGAGCCCAGGCACATCATGCCGACGGCGACCGTCAGGGCCGTCCGGCGGCCCGCCCGGTCGGCGTAGAGCCCCATCAGCCAGGCCCCGACCGGCCGGGCGAAGAAGCCCACGGCGAACACCGCCATGGTCTGCAGGAGCTGGGCGAGCTCGTCGCCCTTGGGGAAGAAGTGCTTGGCGAAATAGACCGCGAAGGCCGAGTAGACGAACCAGTCGTACCACTCGACGAGGTTGCCGGAGGACCCGCCCAGGATGGCCCTGAGCCGCTGCCCGCTGGTGATGCTCTTCGAAAATACGCCCGCCGGCGCCTGCGCTTCGGCGCCCGTTTCGGTCGCTGTCATGGATCCTCCCCGAGGCGTCGCGCCCCGAGGAGGATGCTAGACCGCCTCTACGCCCCGGCGGAAGGGGTCTGGTCGAGCCGGGCTATATGTTGCCCATCAGGACCAGGATCAGGACGATCACCAGCACCAGCCCGAGCGCGCCCGAGGGGGCGTAGCCCCAGCTGCGCGAATAGCCCCAGCTCGGCAGGGCGCCGATCAGGGCCAGGACCAGCACGATAAGCAGGATCATGCCAAGTGACATGGCGTGTCGCCTCCGTTCGATGACCGCTGTTCGCGGCCAGCCTGGCTTTGGAACGGGGCGTGACGGTGAAGGTTCCGGCGCCTAGGGCGCAGCTAGTCGGCGGCGTCCGCCGTGTGCAGCTTGGCGTCGCTGCGCCGCACGCCCACCGAATAGAGCACGCCGATGAAGCCGCCCTTGACGAATGGCAGGGCGACCAGGGTCGCGATGGCCAGGGGGATCAGGGTCGCGGGCACCACAATCCACGGCGAGCTCTCCCAGATGAACGGGAACAGCAGCAGCGGGGCGATGATCAGGTGACCGACCAGCAGGATGGTCAGATAGGCCGGGCCGTCGTCGGCCGGATAGGACGCCAGGTCATGTCCGCACGCCTCGCAGTTCGGCGTCACCTTCAGGTAGCGCCAGAACAGCTTGCCCTCGCCGCACTTGGGGCAGCGGCCACGGAGGCCCCGCAGCATCGCAGGGACGAGGGGGCGAGGAGTGTCGGACATGAGCGGCCATATGGGCCGGCGGGGCCCGGAAGGTAAGAGTGAAAAGCTGTCGCAGCGCCTACGGGTTAGTGCGGTGCTGCTCTTGGGGCGTCGGGGCGCCGGTGGCGTCGGTGTCGTTCTCGACGTCGCCCTCGTCCCCGCTTTCGCCCTGCAGGATGTGAGGGTCCTCGCCTGACATGGTCGTGCCCTTGGACGAGCCGATGCCGGGATTGTCTTCGAGGTCGTCGCGGGGCGCGGGCGCCTGGCCGGCCGGCGGGTGCTTGGAGGTGGACATAGGCGGCTCCGGATGTGGGTGGATTCCTTGATCGAACCGGTCCACGTCCCTCCGGTTCCCATACTCCCGCTCATTCCCGTGCGCGCGGGAATGAGCGGGAAGGAAGCTCAGTTCTTCGTGTCGCGCGCCGTGTCGGCGACGGCGCCGCCGGCGGCTTCCAGGTCGCGGCCGACGCCCTCGACGGTGTTGCAGGCCGCCAGGATCAGGGCGGCGACGGTGAGAAGGATCGCCTTCTTCATGGTGGGTTCTCCGGTGCGTGTCAGCGCGTTGATAAAGCCAAGCTTCGGCGGATTTAGTCTGCGCCGCCGCTTCGTTCAACGCCCGCCAGCCGCTCCAGCCGAGCGGCGATGCGCTTCGCGTGGCTGCCCGGCCAATAGAGCCGCCCGCAGGTGGGGCAGGCCCGGAACGGCCCAGCCATCGCCTGCGACTCCTTCGGCATCTGCGCGATCTGATCGGGCGTGGCCTCGTTGAGCGGAGTGTTGTCCATCACGCAGCGGGTGAAGGGGGCGAGCGACCAGGCGATGGGCAGCGCCTCGCTGAGCGTCCGCGCCTCGGCCTCGATGCCCGGAGCCGTGATCAGCACCGAGGCCGGCGCCGTCAGCCGCGCCAGGTCCCGGTCTCGGGTGACCAGGATCCGCCCCTCCGCCCGGGCCAGGTCCCGCAGCGTCCGGTCCGCGGCCCCGCCCTCGGCGAGCACGGTGTCGTACCCGGCCGCCCGCAGCAGCCGGGCGAGCCTCACCAGCATCTCGTCGCAAAGGAAGCGCATGGCTTCCTAACTCTCCACGTCATGGCCGGCTTCATGCCGGCCATTCATCCCGATGAGGCTGCGCGTCAGCTTCGGGTTGGGTCGCCGGGACAGGCCCGGCGATGACGAGAGATGGGGTTAGTCCGCGTCCATCTTCAGGGCGGCGATGAAGGCTTCCTGGGGGATCTCGACCTTGCCGAACTGGCGCATGCGCTTCTTGCCCTCCTTCTGCTTGTCGAGGAGCTTGCGCTTGCGGCTGGCGTCTCCGCCGTAGCACTTGGCGGTCACGTCCTTGCGCAGGGCGCGGACGGTTTCGCGGGCGATGATCCGGCCGCCGATGGCGGCCTGGATGGGGATCTGGAACATGTGCGGCGGGATGAGATCCTTCATCCGCTCGACCATGCCCCGGCCGCGGGTCTCGGCCCGGTCGCGGTGCACCAGCATCGAAAGGGCGTCCACGGGCTCGCCGTTGACCAGCATGGACATCTTCACCAGGTCGCCCTCGCGGTAGCCCTCGATCGCGTAGTCGAAGGAGGCATAGCCCTTCGAGATGGACTTCAGCCGGTCGTAGAAGTCGAACACCACCTCGTTCAGCGGCAGGTCGTAGACCACCAGCGCCCGCGCGCCGACGTAGGACAGCTCGCGCTGCACGCCGCGCCGGTCCTGGCACAGCTTGATGATCGAGCCGAGGTATTCGTCCGGCGTGAAGATGGTCGCCTTGATCCAGGGCTCGGAGATGCTCTCGATCCGCACCGGGTCAGGCAGGTCGGCCGGGTTGTGCAGCTCGATCTCGTCGCCGTTGGTCAGCTTGACCTTGTAGACGACGCTGGGCGCCGTCGCGATCAGGTCGAGGTCGAACTCGCGGGAAAGCCGCTCCTGAATGATCTCCAGGTGCAGCAGGCCCAGGAACCCGCAGCGGAAGCCGAAGCCGAGGGCGGCGCTGGTCTCCATCTCGTAGGTGAAGGAGGCGTCGTTCAGGCGGAGGCGCCCGATGGCGGCCCGCAGGTCCTCGAAGTCGGCGGCGTCGACCGGGAAGAGGCCGCAGAACACCACCGGCTGGACTTCGCGGAAGCCGGGTAGGGCGGCGGCGGCCTGGCGCTTTTCGTCGGTGATGGTGTCGCCGACGGCGGCGTGGGCCACTTCCTTGATCTGGGCGGTGATGTAGCCGATCTCGCCGGGGCCGAGCTCGCCGGTCTCGGTCTGCTTGGGGCGGAAGACGCCGATCCGGTCGATCTGGTAGGTCGCCCCCTGCTGCATCATCCGGATGCGCTGGCCGGCCTTCATCACCCCGTCGATGACGCGGACCAGCACCACCACGCCCAGGTACGGGTCGTACCAGGCGTCCACCAGCAGCGCCTTCAGCGCCGCGTCGCGATCGCCTTTGGGCGCGGGCAGGCGGGTGACCACCGCCTCAAGCACGTCGCGGATGCCGACGCCCGTCTTGGCGGAGCATTCGATCGCGTCAGAGGCGTCCAGGCCGATGACGTCCTCGATCTGCTGGCGCACCCGGTCGGGTTCGGCGGCCGGCAGGTCGATCTTGTTCAGCACCGGCACGATCTCGTGGCCGTTGTCGATCGCCTGGTAGACGTTGGCCAGCGTCTGGGCCTCGACCCCTTGCGAGGCGTCCACCACCAGGATCGAGCCTTCGCAGGCGGCCAGGCTGCGGGAGACCTCGTAGGCGAAGTCCACGTGGCCTGGGGTGTCCATCAGGTTGAGGACATAGTCCTCCCCATCGGCGGCCCGGTAGTGCAGGCGCACGGTCTGCGCCTTGATGGTGATCCCCCGCTCGCGCTCGATGTCCATGTTGTCGAGCACCTGCTCGGTCATCTCGCGCTGGGTCAGCGCGCCGGTCTCCTGAATCAGGCGGTCGGACAGGGTCGATTTGCCGTGGTCGATGTGGGCCACGATGGAGAAGTTGCGGATACGCGAGAGCGGCGTCGTCATGGGGCGGCGTCTATCACATTCCCGGGAGTCCGACAGAGCACGTGAAGCCGCGGCGTTATGCTTAATCGCGCATTAACGGGCCCCGCCGCAAACCTCTCCGCTCGAAGGCAAGGGACGGCCGCAGTCGTTTCAAGGAGAGGTCTTATGGACCGTCGCACCCTCATCACCTCCGGTCTGGCCGTGGTCGGCCTGTCGGCCTGCGCGACGCCGCAGCAGATGGGCGAGCGCCCCTCGCCGGACTTCTCGCACCAGGAGCCGCCGCCGGCCGCGCCGCCGCCCGAGCCGCAGCAGCGGGCGCGCACCTATACCCAGGACGAGATCGTCACCGGCGTCTCCGACTTCATGGGCGTCACCGCCGAGGCGGCCGGCGGGGCCATCGAGCGGATCTTCGGCCAGTACGGCCAGCCCACCGCCTACATCGCCGGCGAGGAGGCCTCCGGCGCGGTGACGGTCGGCGCGCGCTACGGACGCGGCCTGCTCTACATGAAGGACAAGGAGCCGGTGGAGGTCTTCTGGCAGGGCCCGACGGTCGGCTTCGACCTGGGCGGCAACGCCAGCCGGGTGTTCACCCTCGTCTACAATCTCCACTACCCGGACGCGATCTTCCAGCGCTTCCCGGGCGTCGAGGGCTCGGCCTATTTCGTCGGCGGCCTCGGCGTGAACTACCAGCGGGCCAGCGACATCACCCTGGCCCCCATCCGCGCGGGCGTCGGCTTCCGCCTGGGCGCCAACATCGGCTACCTCGCTTACACCCGCCAGCGGAACATCCTGCCGTTCTAAGGCCACTCCGACCCCGCTCATCCCGGCTAAGCCGGAATGGGCGGGTGGGAGTTATTCCTCCTCCTCCGCCTCCTCCTCGTCGCCCTCCGCCTTGTCGAGCACCTGGAAGCTCTCGTGGAACCGCTTGAGGGCGGCGACCGAGGCGTGCACCCGCTGGGTCGCGGCCTGGGCGTCGCCCTGGCCGCCGGCGATGACGGCGAGGTTGGTGCTGGCGATGGCGTCGGCGAGCGCCCGCAGGCACGCCTTCAGCGCGACCAGGTCCTCGGCCACGCCGCCGTCGTCCCCATCGTCGGGGCCGTCTTCGATGAAATCAGAGATGTCCACCACGGCGGGGCTCCTTTGCTCGGGCGGTGGGTATAACGCCTAGACCGGGTAGGCGCGAACCTGCTGCTCGGGCGTGTCGAACACGCCGCGGCCCGGCACGTGGTTGATCTCCAGCCGCACGCCGTCCGGATCCTCGAACAGGATGGAGTAGTAGCCGGGCGCGTATTGGTCATCCTGCGGCCCGTGGACGATCGTCGCGCCGATCTCCCTCAGGAAGGTGTAGGCCTCGTCGATGTGCTCGCGCTCGCGGGCGCGGAAGCAGACGTGGTGCAGTCCGACCCGGTTCTGCACGAACCGCTCGCCCGCGTGCTGCGGCGCCGGCCGCTGGACCGCGAAGCCCGTGCGGCCGCCGACGCAGTAGAAAACGTTGTCGTTGTCGAGCACCGGCGTCAGGCCGAGGAACGGCAGCAGCTTCTCGTAGAAGGCCTTCGCGACGGGGAAGTCCCCCGCCGTGACGAAGATGTGGGCGACGCCGTTGATCTCCATGGCGGGGCTCCTGGGGTGTGGGAACTCAGGAGGCCAGCTTCACCGCCACGGAAGTCAAGTTAGCTCAGACTCTCCCCCCGCTACGCGAAGGGAGAGGTCTTCAGCCCCGCAGCTTCGCGCCCACCGCCTTCTCCGCCGCGGCGACGATGCGCGCGGAAAGGGCCTCGATCTCCGCGTCCGTGAGGGTCTTCTCGTGGGGGGCGAGCACCACCTCCACGGCGAGGGACTTGGCGCCTTCGGCCACGCCCTTGCCCTGGTAGACGTCGAACACCCGCGCCTCGGAGATCAGCGCCTTGTCTGCGGCGGCGACTGCCCTGACCAGGTCGCCGGCTGGGGTCGCCGCATCCACCACGAAGGCGAAGTCGCGGCGGACCGGCATCAGCGGGCTGAGCGCCAGGGCGGGCTTGGTCTTGGTGGGCTTCTTCTTCGGCTCGGGGATGGCCTCGAGGTTCAGCTCGAAGCCGTAGAGGGGCCCCTCCACGTCCAGCGCCTTGAGGATGCGCGGGTGGATTTCGCCGAACTCGGCGACCACGTTCTTCGGC
>NZ_DATAGM010000216.1:0-3956 GCF_036263695.1 Phenylobacterium sp. | reverse complement strand
ATCGTAGCCCGCCGCCGTGAAGCCCCGCTCGATCAGCCAGCGCGCGCCGCGGCCGATGAACGGCCGGGCCTCCTCGATCGGCAGGGGCGAAAGTCCCTCCTCGCGCAGCAGCACGTTGAGCGTGCCCACGAGGTCGGGCGCGGTGTCGACGAGGGTCCCGTCGAGGTCGAAGGCCAGGGTTGCGCCGGCGAGCGGGGTGGGCAAGGCGAGGAGCTCCGTCGAAAGCGCTCGCCGTTTCGGCTATGAGCCGCAAGATTGCAACGCGCCACCGACTCGTCAGGAGACCCATGCCCGCCAGAGCCGCCGTCATCCTCGCCGCGGGCATCGGCACGCGGCTGAAGTCGCCGATCCCCAAGGTGCTCAACAAGGTGGGTGGGCGCACCATCGTCGACCGCGTGATCGACGCCTGCGAGGGCCTCGGCTGCGAGAAGATCGTGGTGGTGGTCGGAAACCACAGCCCCCAGGTCCGCGCCCACATCGCCGCGCGCCTGGGGGAGGGGGCGATCGCGGTTCAGGACGAACCGCTCGGCACCGCCCACGCAGCCCTGGCCGCCCGCGAGGCGCTGGAGGACTTCGACGCCGAGGTGCTGGTCACCAACGGCGACCTGCCGCTGATCGAGCCCAAGGACCTGGAGCCGCTGTTCCAACTGAGGGCCCAGGGCGCGCGCCTGGCGATCATGGGCTTCGAGCCGGCCGACCCCTTGCTCTACGGCCGCATCATCCGCGGCGCCGACGGCCACGTGATCCGCATCGTCGAGGCCAAGGACCTCAACCCCGAGCAGTCGGCGGTGAAGGCCTGCAACGCCGGCCTCTACCTCGCCAACGGCAAGGACTGGTTCCGCTGGCTCCCCAAGGTGCGCAACGAGAACGCCAAGAAGGAATACTACCTCACCGACGTGGTCGGTCTGGCCTCCGCGGAGGAGGCGCTGGTCCGCGCCGCCTTTGCGCCGGAGAGCGCGGTGATGGGCGCCGACACCCAGATGCAGCTCTCGGCCGCAGAAGCCATCTTCCAGCACCGCCGCCGGGCCCACTTCCTGGCTGAGGGGGTCGCGATGCCGGCGCCGGAGACGGTGCACTTCTCCTGGGACACCCAGATCGCGGCCGGCGCGACGGTGGAGCCCTACGTCGTCTTCGCCCCCGGCGTGACGGTGGCGACGGCCGCCGTGATCCGCTCCTTCTCGCACCTGGAGGGCGCGCGAGTGCGCTCCGGCGCCCTTGTCGGCCCGTACGCGCGGCTGCGGCCCGGCGCCGACATCGGCGAGGAGGCCCACATCGGCAACTTTGTGGAGGTGAAGAAGGTCGCTGTGGGCAAGGGCGCCAAGGCCAATCACCTGGCTTATCTCGGCGACGGCTCGGTGGGCGCGGGCGCCAACATCGGCGCCGGGACCATCTTCTGCAACTACGACGGCTTCGACAAATTCGAGACCCACGTGGGGGCGGGGGCTTTCATCGGCTCCGACACCGCACTGGTCGCGCCCGTGCGGGTGGGCGAGGGCGCCTACATCGGCTCCGGCTCCGTGATCACCAGCGATGTGACGCCCGACTCCCTAGCCCTGGCCCGCGGACGCCAGGTGGAGAAACCCGGTTGGGCGACCGATTTCCGCAAGTCCAAGCAGGCGAAGAAGGCCGCCAAGTGAGCGCCGACGATCAGAAGAGGGCCGCCGGCTACGCCGCCGCCGAGCTCGCCGAGCCTGGCATGGTGGTCGGCCTCGGCACAGGCTCCACGGCCGCCTGGTTCGTCCGCGCGCTGGCCGAGCGCCGGCTGGACGTGCGCTGCGTGCCGACCTCCCAGGCCACCGCCGACCTCGGCGCCTCGCTGGGCCTGACCATCATCTCCCTCGAGGACGTCACCGAGGTCGACCTTACTGTCGACGGGGCGGACGAGATCGGCCCCGGCCTCGCTCTCATCAAAGGCGGCGGCGCGGCCCTGCTGCGCGAGAAGCTGGTGTGGGAGGCCTCCCGCCGCTGCGTGGTCATCGCCGACGCCGCCAAGCAGGTCCCTGTGCTCGGGGCGTTCCCGCTGCCGATCGAGGTGGTCGCCTTCGGCCATCGCTCGACGGCGCTGCGGATCTGCGACGCCCTGGCCGAATGCGACCTCGGGGTCGCCCCGCGCCTGCGCCTCAAGGACAGCGCCCCCGTGCGAACCGACGGCGGCAACCTCATCTATGACGCGGCTTGCGGGCGCATCGAGGACCCGGCGGCCCTGGCGCGGGCGCTGAAGAGCGTCACCGGCGTCGTCGACCACGGCCTGTTCCTGGACCTCGCCGACGAGGCCCTGGTCGGCGGGCCCGTCGGCGTCACGCGCCTCGAACCGTAAGAAGGAGGCCCGCTTGGCGAGCTACGACTACGATCTCTTCGTCATCGGCGCCGGCTCCGGCGGCGTGCGCGCGGCTCGGCTGGCGGCCATGTCCGGCGCCAAGGTGGCGGTCGCCGAGGAAGATAAGGTCGGCGGCACATGCGTGATCCGCGGCTGCGTGCCCAAGAAGTTCATGGTCTACGCCTCGGAGTTCGCTCACCAGTTCAAGACCGCGGAGGGCTTCGGCTGGAGCCCCTCCGGCTCAACCTTCGACTGGCCGACCTTCCTTGCGGCCAAGGACCGGGAAATCGCCCGTCTTTCAGGCATCTACGTCACCAACCTGAGGAACGCCGGGGCCGATCTCGTTCACTCCAAGGCCCGCCTGGTGGACGCCCATACCGTCGAGGTGGTGGCCCAGGAGCGGACCTACACCGCCGAGAAGATTCTCATCGCCACCGGCGGCCGGCCGTGGGTTCCGGACAACCTGCCGGGCGCCGAGCTCGCCATCAGCTCGGACGAGGCCTTCCACCTGCCGGAGCTGCCGAAGCGGATCCTGATCGCCGGCGGCGGCTACATCGGGGTGGAGTTCGCCGGCATCTTCAACGGCCTGGGGGTGGAAACCACGCTCGTCTACCGCGGCCCGAACATCCTGCGCGGCTTCGACGACCACGTGCGCGCCCACGTCACCGAGGAGATGGAGAAGCGCGGCATCAAGGTGATCCTCGGCTGCCAGCACAAATCCATCGAGAAGACCCCCACCGGCCTGCTCAGCCGCCTCACCGGCAGTGACATCGAGACCGACGTGGTCATGTTCGCCCTGGGCCGGGAGCCATACGTGAAGGGGCTGGGGCTGGAGAGCGCCGGCGTGAAGCTGGCCGAAAACGGCGCCATCGCCGTCGACGAGTACTCCCGCACCAACGTGGAAAGCATCTGGGCGGTCGGCGACGTCACCAGCCGCATCAACCTGACCCCGGTGGCGATCCGCGAGGGCGCGGCCTTCGCCGAGACCGAGTTCTACGGCCGCCCGACGAAGTTCGACCACGAGATGGTCGCCTCGGCGGTGTTCTCCCAGCCGCCGATCGGTTCGGTCGGGCTGACGGAGGCCGACGCCCGCCATCAGTACGGCAAGGTCGACGTCTACCTCTCCCGCTTCCGCCCGATGAAGGTGACCTTCTACGGCGGCGACGAGCGGGCGCTGATCAAGCTGGTCGTCGACAAGGCCAGCCAGAAGGTCGTCGGCTGCCACGTGGTCGGGCCCGACGCGCCGGAGATCATCCAGATGGCGGCCATCGCGATGAAGATGGGCGTGACCAAGCAGCAGTGGGACTCCACCTGCGCCGTCCACCCGACCTTGGCCGAGGAGCTGGTCACCATGCGCGAGCCCTATGTTCCGCAGGAGCTGGGCCGCGTCGCATGAGCCCGGAGGAGGGCCGCACGCCGCCCTGGCTGGCCGCCTGGTGCGGCTGGGTGCTGGCGGGCCTGTTCGCCCTGACGCCGCTGCTCGCCTGGCTCGCGCCGCTGGGCTTCGCGCCGGTGGTGGCGCTGGCGGGCCTGCTGACGCTGCCGGCGATGCACATCCGCCGTGACGACTGGTCCATCGCCGTCGCGGTGCTGATCCTCATCGCCTGGGCGATGCTCTCGGTCCGCTGGAGCCCCTACG
>NZ_DATAGM010000215.1:0-12907 GCF_036263695.1 Phenylobacterium sp. | reverse complement strand
GCCTCCTCGGGCGTCAGGCCGCAGTATTTCAGCACGGTGGTCACCTGCTGCAGGGCTGTGAGCGCCGCGAACAGGTTGAAGCCCTGGAAGATGAAGCCGCAGTGGTCGAGGCGGAATTTGTCGATCCGCGCGGGCCGCAGGTCCCACAGCTCCTCGCCCAGGGCGGTGACCTGACCCGCGTCCGGCTTCAGCAGGCCGGAAAGGGTGGCCACCAGGGTCGACTTGCCCGAGCCGGAGGGGCCCATGACCATGGTCACATCGCCGTGCAGGGCGTCGAAGTCGACGCCCTTCAGCACCTCGACGTGGGTGCGGCCGGTCTTGAACCGCTTCGACAGGCCGGTGGCGGAAAGGGCGGTGCTCATCTCAGGAGGTCCGCGGGCTGGCTCTTCTTCAGGACGCCCAGCGCCATCAGGCCGGAGGCCAGGGCGATGAACAGCAGCAGGACGGTGACGCCGATCACCGCCGCGGGCGGATAGTTCATCGGCAGCCCGACGCTGCGGCCCAGGAGGGTGACGCCGGCGGTGAACAGGGCCGTCGCCGCCAGGCCGACCACGCCGACCCAGAACGACAGCTCAAGCACCACCAGCCGCAGGCTCGGCATCGACACGCCCAGGGCCCGAAGGCTGGCGAACTCCTTGATGTTGGCCAGGATCGCGCCCCGCAGCGTCTGCGAGGTGATGCCGATGCCGATCAGGAAGCCGAGGAAGACCGAAAAACCCAGCATGATGCCGATGATCTGCTCGCTCATCAGCGCCTTCTCGTTGGCGTCCGCCAGCTCCGGCAGGGTCCAGGCGCGGTAGGCGCCGCCGGACCTGGCGTTCAGCTGGTCGCGCACGGTCTCGGCCCTGGACGGGTTCTTCAGGCTGACCATCAGCGGGCCGGTCCGGTTGTTGTTCGCCGCGCCGCCGAACCCCAGCAGCCGCATGGTGTCGCGGGACATCACGACCGTGGCCTGGTTGATGTCCGCATAGCCGGTGAGGATCGCCCGCACTTTGACGGTCTTGCCGTTGATCGAGCCGTTTTCCCCAAGTTTGACGCCCAGCCGGGCCTGGGCGGTCTCGTCGATCGCCACCGCGTAGGGCTCCAGCAGCGCGATCCGGACGCTATCGGAATAGTCCACCGGCAGGGTGACGGCGCCCGGCCTGGGGTCGACCATGCGGACCGCCACGAACTGGGTGACCCGCTTGGCGTCGCCCTTAGGCTGGTTCATCCACATGCCGCCGCCCCCGTCGGAGCTGGCGACTTCCACCACCTCCGGGTGCATGTAGATCTGCGGCTGGATGCGCCGGGGCAGGCCGACGCTGCCGGCGTTGATCAGGCCCTCGGCCTTCGGCGCCAGGATCATGATGTCGGCGCGGGACCGGTCGATGGTGGCGGTGACCGAGCGGACGATGCCCGAGAACATGCCGACCTGCGCCAGGATCAGCAGGCCGGAGAAGGCCAGCGCGATGACGGCGGCCATGTAGCGTCGCCACTCGTAGACCAGCGTGGCCAGCGCCAGCGACATCGCCTCCCCCTGTAGTTGTGCGGACTATCGCAAGGCGCCGGGGCGGGCGCGAGTTAAATCGGGGTAACGGGCGCCGCCCCGTCTGGTCACGCTGCTCCGCCGCAGCTACAGGGGAGCCCAATCCGGGGACGAAATTGCGCCCCATCGCCGTTCGGGAACACGAATGAACCCCAAGCTTCTCGCCGCCGCCAGCGCGGCCGCCCTCGTCTTCGCCGCCGCGCCCGCCTTCGCCGACGAGGGCATGTGGACCTTCGACAACTTCCCGTCGGCCCAGGTCGAGAAGACCTATGGGGTGAAGATCGACAAGCGCTGGCTGGACACGGTGCAGGCCGCCTCGGTGCGCCTGACCAGCGGCTGCTCGGCTTCGGTGGTCTCGGGCGAAGGCCTGGTGATGACCAACGACCATTGCGTCATCGACTGCCAGCAGGCGCTGTCCACGGCCGAGCAGGACTATGTGAAGAACGGCTTCGTGCCGAAGTCCCGGGAGGAGGAGCGCACCTGCCCGGGCATGCAGGCCGAGGTGCTGACGTCGATCGCCGACGTGACCGGCCAGATCAACGCCGCGACGGCCGACAAGACCGGCGGCGACTTCGTCCGCGCCCGCGACGCGGCCATCGCCGCGGCGGAATCCAGCGCCTGCGCCAAGGACTCCAAGACCGAGCGCTGCCAGGTGGTCAGCCTCTACCGGGGCGGCCAGTACAAGCTCTACAAGTACCGCAAGTACGCCGACGTGCGCCTGGCTTTCGCGCCCGAGTACGCCAGCGCCTTCTTCGGCGGCGATCCCGACAACTTCAACTTCCCCCGCTACAACCTCGATGTCGGATTCCTGCGCCTTTACGAGGACGGCAGGCCGGTGAAGACGCCCCAGCACCTGACCTGGGTCTCCCGCGCGCCCAAGGAAGGCGAGCCGGTTTTCGTCTCCGGCAATCCAGGCTCCACCGACCGGCTGATGACCGTCTCGCAACTCGAGACCCAGAGGGACCTGGCCATCCCCATCGCCCAGTTGCAGCGCTCCGAGCTGCGCGGCCGGCTGCTGCAGTTCTCGGCCGAGAACCCCGAGCACAAGCGGATCGCCCTCGACAGCCTCACAGGCGTCGAGAACAGCTTCAAGGTCTTCTACGGTCGCCAGTTCGCCTTGAACGATCGGGCCTTCATGGACGCCAAGCGCGCCTCCGAGGCCGAGCTGAAGGCCAAGGTCGCGGCCGATCCCAGACTGGCCGCCGAGATCGGCGATCCGTGGGGCGAGATCGACAAGGCGCAGGGCGCCTACGCTGAGCACTTCCTGCGCTACCGCCAGCTGGAGACCGCGCCGACGACCTCCGATCTCTTCGCCTACGCCCGCACGTTGGTGCGCGGCGCCCAGGAGCGGGCCAAGCCGGCGGCCGAGCGGCTGCCGGAGTTCGGCGAGGCCCGCCTGCCGCTGCTCCAGAAGGGGCTGCTGGACGCCCAGCCGGTGGACGCGCCCCTCGAGGAGCTGGTGCTCGCCTACTGGCTCTCCAAGACCCGCGAGTACCTGCTGACCGACGATCCCGCCGTGAAGCTGCTGCTCGGCAAGGACAGCCCCGAGGCGCTGGCCAGGCGGCTGGCCACGACCAGCAAGCTGGCCGACCCCGCCGTCCGCAAGGCGCTGTGGGAAGGCGGCTTGCCGGCCATCCAGGCCTCGGACGATCCGATGATCCAGCTGGTGCTGCGCACCGACCCGGTGGCCCGCGCCGCCCGTAGCGCCTGGGAGAGCCAGGTCAGCGGCCCCACCGACCGCGCCGCCGAGCGGATCGCCAAGGCCCGCTTCGCCGTCTACGGCGACGCCGTCTATCCCGACGCCACCTTCACGCCCCGCCTGTCCTACGGGAAGGTCGCCGGCTGGAGCCACCGCGGCCAGACCGTCCCGGCCTTCACCGACTTCGCCGGCCTCTACGACCGGGCCACCGGCGCCGAGCCCTACGAGCTCGCGCCGCGCTGGGCGCAGGCCCAATCCAAGCTGAACCCGAAGACGGTGTTCAACTTCGTCACCACCAACGACATCATCGGCGGCAACTCCGGCTCGCCGGTGGTCAACGCCAAGGGTGAGGTGCTGGGCGCCGCCTTCGACGGCAACATCCACTCGCTGGGCGGCAACTACGGCTACGACGGGACGGCCAACCGAACCGTGGTGGTCTCCACCGCCGCGATCACCGAGGCATTGGACAAGGTCTACGGCCAGCAAGCGCTGCTGAAGGAGCTGAAAGCCCGCTGAGGGTGGGAGCCTGGTGCGGGCGGAAGCGTTCCGCTCGCCCCTAAGCCGTGAAAGGACATCCATGCAGGGCTTCGTCGACGACATCGAGAAACTGACAACCGAGAACGGCGACTTCCGCCGCGTGCTCTACACCGGCGCCAACCTCCAGCTGGTGCTGATGACCCTGAAGCCCGGCGAAGAGATCGGCGAGGAGGTGCACGAGGACCGCGACCAGTTCTTCCGCTTCGAGGCCGGCGCGGGCGAGGTGTTCATCGACGGGGTGAAGCATGCGGTCGAGGACGACGACGCGGTCATCGTCCCGGCGGGCGCCCGCCATAACGTTCGCAATTCCGGCGGCCAGCCGCTGCAGTTCTACACCCTCTATGGCCCGCCCGAGCACAAGGACAAGACCGTCCACAAGACCAAGGCCGACGCCGACCGCGACCACGACAACGACCACTTCGACGGCAAGACGACAGAGTAGGCGCGCCCGCGGCGACGCTTCGCCTTGCCGCGGCGAGGGCGAGGCCCTCAAATCGCGGTAAGCGCGACCGAATCGGCGCCGCGCGGGGGCGGGGCATGTTCGGACCGGAGAATGCGCAGAGCCTGGTCGGCCTGGTCCTGACCCTGGGGATCTGCTGGGCGCTGTCGGATGACAGGCGCAGGTTCCCCTGGCGGCTGGCGCTGGGCGCGATCGCGGTCCAGATCGGCCTCGTCCTGCTGCTCTTCGCGCTGCCGGGGTCGCAAGCCGCTGTGGCGGCGGTGAACTCTGTGGTCGACGGCCTCGCTGCGGCGACGGCGACCGGCGCGCAGTTCGTGTTCGGCTACATGGCGGGCGGGGATCAGCCCTATCCTGTCGCCAACCAGGGGGCGCTGTTCGTCTTCGCCTTCCAGGTGCTGCCGCTGATCCTGGTGATCTCGGCTCTTTCGGCCCTTCTCTGGCACTGGAAGATCCTGAAATGGATCACCCAGGGCTTCGGCCTCCTGTTCCAGCGCACCATGGGCCTTGGCGGCGCTTCGGCGCTGGCGGTCGCGGTCAACATCTTCGTCGGCATGATCGAGAGCCCGATCGTCATCCGGGCCTACCTCGACAAGCTGACCCGCTCCGAGCTGTTCCTGATGATGGTCGTGGGCTTGGCGACGGTCGCCGGCTCAACCATGGTCGCCTACGCCACCATCCTTCGGCCCGTGCTGCCCGACGCGGCGGCTCACGTGCTGGCGGCCTCGATCATCTCGGCCCCGGCGGGAGTGCTGCTGGCCCGGATCATGGTGCCGGAGAAGCCGGGGCAGGGCGGGGCGCACGCCGACTACCGCAGCCTTCTCAAGTACGACAGCTCCATCGACGCCATCAGCAAGGGGACCATGGACGGCCTCTCGGTGGTGCTCAACATCAGCGCCATCCTGATCGTCTTCGTCGCCTTCGTGGCCATCGCCAACGGACTACTGGGCGCCTTCCCAGACGTCGCCGGCGGGCCGCTGACCGTCGAGCGGATTCTCGGCGTGCTGTTCGCTCCGGTGGCCTGGTGCCTGGGCATCGAGTGGGCGGAGGCGGACACCGCGGGCTACCTGTTGGGGGTCAAGCTGATGCTCACCGAGTTCGTCGCCTTCATCCAGCTGGGCGCCGTCCCGCCTGAGGAGATGAGCGAGCGCACCCGCACCATCATGACCTACGCCCTGTGCGGCTTCGCCAACGTCGGCTCCGTGGGGATCACCGTCACCGGCATGGGCGTGCTGATGCCCGAGCGGCGCAGCGAGATCATCGGCCTGGTCTGGAAGGCGCTGCTGGCCGGCTTCCTCGCCACCTGCATGACCGCCGCCCTGGTCGGCGCGATGCCGAGCGGGCTGTTCTGAGGAGCCGATCGATGAAGTCCCTGCTCGCCGCTCTTATGCTGCTGCTGACGCCCGGTCTCGCCGCGGCCCAGGACTTCACCGTCGTCGGCCTGGACGGCAAGTCCAAGACTCTCACAGCCGCGCAGATGGCCGACATGCCGCGCGAGAGCGTCAAGCTCGGCGGTGGGAAGACCTACGAGGGCCCGGTGCTCGCCTATGTCCTTCGCGAGGTCGGCGCCCCGGCCGGCGCGAAGCTGCACGGGCCGGCGATGCGCACCTACGTCGTGGTCCGCGCCAAGGACGGCTTCGCCGCCGTCCTATCGCTGGCAGAGACCGACAAGGCCTTCTCGAACGGCCTGGCCATCCTCGCCGACAAGGTGGGCGGCCAGCCCCTCTCCGACCGCGACGGCCCCTACCGCCTGGTCGTCGACGGGGACCTCAAGGGCTCGCGCAGCGTCTGGGGCGCGGTCAGCGCGGAGCTGAAGGCGGCGCAGTAACACCCGCCGCTCAGCCCTTGATCAGCTCCAGCGAGCGGATCCGAGCCTCGAGGCTGGGGCCGGTGGCCATGACGAAGACCTCGTCGGCGCCGGTCTGCGCCGCCTTCTCCTCCAGCCGGGCCCGGACGAAGGCCGGATGGCCCGCCAGGCTGCGGGCTCGATGCCGGCCAGCGCCGGGGAGCCGGCGTGCTCGGCGAGGAAGGTCTCCGCCGCCTCGACGGTACGGAACCGCTGCCGCTGGCCCAGGCTGGTGGCGAGCTGCGATGCCCGGCGCGGGGCGTCCAGCCGGCGCGCGTCCTCCGCGGTGTCGGCCGCCAGCGCCGCAGTCGCCACGCCCGCCCACGGCTGCTCCAGAAACGGTCCCGGCCGGAAGGAGGCGCGGTAGGCCGCCACCGCCGGCCCGCCCTCGGCCCTGGCGATGAACTCGGCGAACACCATGCCGACCCCCGAGGCACCCGCCCAGGCGGCGCTCTCGGCCGAGGAGCAGAGCATGAAGAGCTGCGGGTGGGAGGGACCTGAGGGATTGGCCCGGATTTCGTGCGCCGGGTGCTCCGGACCGATGGGGACCTTGCCGGAGGCGTCGAGGAGCCAGGAGGCCAGGAGGGCGAAGTAGTGCTCGAACGCCTCCGAGCCCGAGGAGCGCAGGGCGCCGCCGGTGCGCGGATCCGTCCCCAGCGCGCGGCCGACGCCAAGGTCGATGCGCCCCGGCGCCAGCGCCTCCAGCTCCATGAACACCTCGGCGACCTTCAGCGGCGAGTAGTTGACCAGCATCACCCCGCCCGAGCCGAGCCGGATGCGGCTCGTCGCCTGGGTGAGGGCCGCGATCAGGATCTCCGGGGCCGGCGAGCCCAGCCCGCCGATGTTGTGGTGCTCGGCCACCCAGAAGCGGTGGTAGCCCAGCCGCTCGGCCGCCTTGGCCACCTCGATGCTCTCGCGCACCGCCTGCGCCTGGGTGGCGTCGCCGGTGACGGGGGAGAGGTCGAGGACGGAGAGCAGGGCCATGCCCGGATGTATGGCGCCGCTCAAGGATGCGAAAGGCGTCTCGGCAGGGCCGCCCAACGCTCCGCAGGATGGACATCAGCTTCATCGACTTGAACGCGCCGTCCCAGCCGATGCCGATCTCGCGCTGCACGCCCTCCTCGACGAACCCCTCCCGCAGGTAGGCGCGCCAGGCCCGCTCGTTGTGGACATAGACGTTGAGGTCGAGCCGGTTGTGGTCGGTGGCCTCGAAGAACCAGTCGATCAGCGCCTGCAGGAAGGCGCGGCCCGCCCCCGCACCCGGTTCGGCGACAATGATCCGGCGCAGGTTCACGTTCTTATGCGGGTTGTCGAACCGTTGGAGGATGGCGAAGCCCAGCAGCGCCCCGTCCTCGCCCCGCCAGGCGAGATAGCGCGTGCCCGGCAGGTTGAACTCCCGCTCGTGCTCTTCACGCTCGAAACGGCCCACGAGCTGTTGGTTCCCGGGCAGCCGCTCCAGCCGCATGATCTCGTCGATGTCGGCGGCCCTTGCAGGCTCCAGGCGAGGCATGGCGAAGCTTAGCCTTCCCTCCCCTTGATGGGGAGGGTGGTCCCGAAGGGACCGGGTGGGGGAGTGGCGAGCCTGCAGGGGCGATGACAGTCAGCGCCCTGACGGTCCGAGCCTTCCCCACCCGTCCGCGTCGCTTCGCTCGCGTCCACCCACCCCATGAAGGGGGGGGAAAGAGGTCAGCTCCGCTTCGTCCGAGGCCCGGTCTTCTTGATCACCGCCGAGAAGCTCATCACCGGGTCGGAGCCGGTGGTGATCAGGCCGCGGACGAACACCATCGAGCGGCCGGCCTTCACGACCTCGCCGGTGCACTCCACAAGGGCGCCCTCGGGGACCGACCCCACGAACTCGCCGTTGAAGGTGGCCGTGACGCTGTGGCTGTCGGTCAGCACGTCTCTTGCGATCACGAAAAGGGCGAAGTCGGCGAAGGTCATGATGCAGCCGCCGTGCATGAAGCCGCCGCCGTTCATGTGCTTGGCCTCGGCCCGGAAGGCGCAGCGCGGCCGCCCGTCCTCGTCCTTGCGCCAGTAGAAGGGCCCGGCGTGGTCCTCGAACGGATCGCCGCCCACGAAGTGGTTCCAGCCGGCGAACTCGCCTTCGGTGATCGTCTCCAGGCCCCAGACCTGGCCCTGTTCGCCGCCGTCCATGAAAACCCCTTGCCTCCCGCGCTCGCGAACCGTTTGCGAGCACAAGGTTCCGCCACTAGTTTGCCGGCCGAAAACCAACAGCCGGCCGCGCGGGGTAGTCGGCGAGGAGCGATGATGCAAGGCCGTACCGTCTATCTCTGCACCGGGATCCGCACGCCGATCGGCCGCTATGGCGGGGCGCTGGCCAAGGTGCGGGCCGACGATCTGGCCGCCCATCCGCTCAAGGCGCTGATGGAGGCCCTGCCGAAGGTCGACTGGGAGGACCTGGACGAGGTCGTCTACGGCTGCGTGAACCAGGCCGGCGAAGACAACCGCAACGTCGCCCGCATGGCCTTGCTGCTGGCGGGCCTGCCGAGCTCGGTGCCCGGCCTGACGGTCAACCGCCTCTGCGCGTCGGGCCTGGACGCCACCATCACCGGGGCCCGCTCGATCGCCACGGGCGAGGCCGACCTGGTGATCACCGGCGGCGTCGAGAGCATGACCCGCGCGCCCTTCGTCATGGGCAAGGCCGACAGCGCCTTCTCGCGCAGCGCCGAGATCTTCGACACCACCATCGGCTGGCGCTTCGTGAACCCGAAGATGCAAAAGGACTACGGCGTCGACTCCATGCCGGAGACCGCCGAGAACGTCGCCACCGATTACCAGATCGCCCGCGACGACCAGGACGCCTTCGCGCTCCGCAGCCAGCAGCGGGTCGGCAAGGCGCGCGAGCGCGGCTTCTTCGACGGCGAGATCGTCCCGGTCACCATCAAGGACCGCAAGGGCGACGTGGTCGTCGCCCAGGACGAGCATCCGCGTCCCGACACCAGCCTCGAGGCCCTGAAGGGCCTGAAGCCCATCGTCCGCCCGGACGGCACCGTCACCGCCGGCAACGCCTCGGGTGTCAACGACGGCGCCGCGGCCCTGCTGCTGGCCTCCGAAGCGGCGGTGAAGAAGTACGGCCTGGAGCCGATCGCCCGGATCGAGGCCGGCGCGGCCGGCGGCGTCGCCCCGCGCGTGATGGGCGTCGGCCCGGTGCCGGCGGTGGAGAAGCTCTGCGCCCGGCTCGGGATCAGCCCCCGCGACTTCGACGTCGTCGAGCTCAACGAGGCGTTCGCCGCCCAGGCGTTGGCCTGCACTCGCTCGTGGGGCCTGCCGGACGACGCCGAGCACGTGAACGCCAACGGCGGCGCCATCGCCATCGGCCACCCCCTGGGCGCTTCCGGCGCGCGCCTGGCGCTCACCGCCGCCCGCTCGCTGAGGGAACGTGGCGGCGAGCGGGCGCTGGCCACCATGTGCGTCGGCGTCGGCCAGGGCTCGGCCATGGCGCTGGCCAAGGCCTGAGTTCCACCGCGTAGAGGCCGCTTGGATCCCGACTTTCGTCGGGATGAGCGGTATTGTGTAACCGACAACTCCAACGGACCCGCCCCAATGCCTCTCGACATGGATACCCGCACCCAGCTGGTGGACACCGTCCGCCGGTTCGTCTCCGAGCGGCTGCGGCCGCTGGAAGCCCAGG
Organism: Phenylobacterium sp.; assembly: GCF_036263695.1. Lineage (GTDB taxonomy): Bacteria > Pseudomonadota > Alphaproteobacteria > Caulobacterales > Caulobacteraceae > Phenylobacterium. The sequence continues at coordinate 3,191 of NZ_DATAGM010000215.1, read as the reverse complement.
TGGCCGAGCAGGACGCGGTGCCTGAGGACGTGCTGGACGAGATGAAGGGCCTCGGGCTCTACGGCCTTTCGATCCCCGCCGAGTACGGCGGCCTGGACCTCTCCATGGAGGACGAGTGCCTGGTGGCCATCGAACTCGGGCGGACCAGCCCGGCCTTCCGCTCGGCGTTCGGCACCAACGTCGGCATCGGCAGCCAGGGCCTGGTGATGTTCGGCACCGAGGAGCAGAAGGCGAAGTACCTGCCCGGCATCGCCTCGGGCGAGATCGTCACCTCTTTCGCGCTCACCGAGCCGGAGGCGGGCTCCGACAGCGCCAACGTCCAGCTGCGCGCCGAGCGGCAGGGCGACGTGTATGTGCTGAACGGGACCAAGCGCTACATCACCAACGCCAACCGGGCCCACCTCTTCACGGTGATGGCCCGCTCCGACGCCTCCAAGCCCGGCGCCGGCGGCGTCTCGGCCTTCCTGGTGGAGCGCAATCTGCCGGGGCTCTCCGTCGGCAGACCCGAGAAGAAGATGGGCCAGCAGGGCGCCCACATCTGCGACGTCATCTTCGACAACGTCCGGGTGCCGGTGGAGAACCGCCTGGGCGAGGAAGGGCAGGGCTTCCGCGTGGCCATGCAGGTGCTGGACCGCGGGCGACTGCACATCTCGGCGGTCTGCGTCGGCGTCTCCGAGCGGCTGATCGCCGACTGCGTCGCCTACGCCTCCGAGCGCAAGCAGTTCGGCCAAGCCATCTCCCAGTTCCAGCTGATCCAGGGGATGATCGCCGACAGCAAGACCGAATCCATGGCCGCCAAGGCCCTGACCATGGAGACCGCCCGCAAGCGCGACGCCGGCGAGAGCGTCACCATGGAGGCGGCCGCGGCCAAGTACTTCGCCTCGGAGATGGTCGGCAAGGTCGCCGACCGGGCGGTGCAGATCTTCGGCGGCGCCGGCTACGTCGCCGACCACGGCATCGAGCGCTTCTACCGCGACGTGCGGATCTTCCGCATCTACGAGGGCACCAGCCAGATCCAGCAGGTGGTCATCGCCCGTGAGACCCTGAAGCGGGGCGGCTAGATGAGCGCCGAGGTGGAGGCCGCGATTTTCGACCTCCTCAGCAAGCTGCCGCCCGGCAAGTCGGTTTCGCCGGAGGAAGTGGCCCGCGCCGTCGACCCTGCCGGCTGGCGGCGCGAGCTCGGCAAGGTGCGCCCCGTCGCCGTGGGCCTGGCGCGCGCCGGCAAGCTGGTGATCACCCGCCACGGCAAGCCGGCCGACCCGGAGAAGTTCAAGGGCGTGTGGCGGATGCGGCTGCCGGACCAGGCTAGCTGACGTTCGCCGCCACCTGGGGCAGGGGCGCGAACGAGCCGACCTGCAGGACCGGGCCGCGGCCCGCCCTGGCGGGTTCTAAGGTCCCGCTGACCAGCACCCGCCGGCCGATGAAGCGACGAGGATCGCCGCCGGTGAAGGTCAGATCCACCGCCTGACCTCCACCGCCACATAGCGGTCGCTCCAGCCGTAAGGTGTATTGGGCACCGGCCTCGGCGAGCACCCCCTTGAGCGTGTTCACCCCGGGCGACAGCGCCTGGCAGCCCTCAGCCGCGGCCCCGCCCGGCCACGCGAGAAGCACCGCCCCCACTGCCGCAACGTATCGTCCGCTCATGCCAAGCTCATCTCGTCATCCCGGGCGGCCGAAGAGCCGACCCGGGACCCAGGTCTCCAGCCCCCGCTGGGTCCCGGCTCTCCGCTACGCTCCGGCCGGGATAACGGCAGGAGATCACGACGGGTGGGCGGCCTTGTAGGCCTTTACGGCCTCGTTGTAGGCCTTGCCGACCTTCTCCTTGTCGGCCTGGTTGGCGGAGACCTCGCGCTGGGCCCGCTGGGCGATCGACGGGTCGAAGGCGACCTTCTTCGCCTTGGCCTTGTCCTTCTTCGCCTTGGCGTCGTTGAGGATGCAGTCCTGGAAGGCGTCCGACGCCTTGATGAAATCCACCGTCTGCTGCTTGGCGGCGGTCAGGGTCTCGACGCTGGCGGCGGCGGCCTGGCTGTCGATGGCGGGCGCCTGCGGCCGCGTGCAGGCCTCCTGCGCAAACGCCGGGCCGGCGAGCGCGACCAGCGCGCCGATCAGCAGATAGGTTTTCATGGGTGGCTCCGTAAGCGTCCTTCAGCCTTCCCAGCATGCCGAGAGATTGGGCGCAACCGTGGCGGGGACGCGGGCCGACACTACATCCGCCCCATGTCCCTGCCCGCCCTCCTGGACGAGATCCGCGCCTGCCGGGCGTGCGCCGGCGAGCTGGCGCACGAGCCGCGGCCGGTGGTGCGGGTCTCGGAGGCCACGCGCCTCTTGATCTGCGGCCAGGCGCCGGGAAGGCGGGTGCACGAGAGCGGGCTGCCGTTCGACGATCCGTCCGGCGACCGGCTGCGCCAGTGGATGGGGGTGGATCGGGAGACCTTCTACGGCCACCCGGCCGTCGGCGTGGCGGCCATGGCCTTCTGCTTCCCGGGGACGAACCCCAAGGGCGGCGACTACCCGCCAATGCCGGTTTGCGCGCAGCTGTGGCGGCCCCGGTTGCTGGCCAGCCTGCCGAACGTCGAGCTGACCCTGCTGGTGGGCTCCTATGCTCAGGCGTGGGCCCTGAAGGGCCGCGTTCGCGCCAACATGACCGAGACGGTGCGGGCCTGGCGCGACTACCTCCCGCAGTACCTGCTGCTGCCGCACCCCTCCTGGCGCAACACCGGCTGGCTGAAGCGCAATCCGTGGTTCGAGGACGAAGTGACGCCCTTCCTTCGCGGGCGCGTGCGGGACATCATCGGCCCATGAGGCGGCTCCTGATTTTGATCGCAGCCTTGGCCCTGACCGGCTGCTCCCCGCTATTGGCCCAGCAGGCGGGCCAGCCGCCGTCGTGGTTTAAGGAGCCCTACGTCGTCGGCGACACCTTCGTCAGCTTCGACGGCGCGCCGCTCGGGCTGAGCACCTGGACGCCGGAGGGCGAGCCGTGGGCGGTGATCGTGGGCGTGCACGGCATGAACGACTACGCCAACGCCTTCCACTTCGCGGGGGAAGCCTGGGCCAAGCAGGGGATCGCCACTTACGCGTACGACCAGCGCGGCTTCGGGCGCTCGCCGAACCGGGGCGTCTGGGGCGGCGACGCGCTGATGATCGAGGATCTGCGGACCATCACCTCCTACGTCCGCGCCAAGCACCCCAAC
>NZ_DATAGM010000214.1:0-2358 GCF_036263695.1 Phenylobacterium sp. | reverse complement strand
ACCGGATCGGAGCGCGGGTCCTCGTCCAGGTGGGTCACCCGGTTCAGCGTCCGCTGCCAACGGCGCAAGGCGTCGCAATAGGGCTCGACTGGCACGCGGCGCAGGTCGCCCTTGTCCTCGATCAGGTCGCAGATGCCGTTGTGCACCCAGATCCCCTTGTGCCAGTCGGGCATGTCGACCGCCGGAAACAGGCAGACGCCGTGCAGGTCGACCCCACGGGTCACCGCCGCCAGCGCCTCGTGGACCACGTCGTTCAGCCAGTTCTCGCGGCCTTCCTCCAGGCCGCTGGTCTCGCCCACCAGCATCGGCCGGCGGTAGCGCTCATAGGCCATCACCAGCATGTCGCAGAGCGGGCAGACGCGGGGATCATCCGGCGGCAGCGCCGCGTGCGCCCCGCTCTCCCGATACTCCATCTGGCCGAACGAGTAGCAGTTGACCCCCACGATATCGAGGATCTCGGGCCCGCCGCCGAACTCGGGGCGGGCCAGGCCCGCGATCATGTCCCAGGCCAGGAAGGTGTCCTCGAAGGTCTCCCGGCGGGCGGCCTCTTTCAGATCCGGCCGGTCCTGCGGCGCCACCACGTTCACCAGCGGGTCGATGTGCACCATCCGCGCGGCCGGATCGACCTGACGGATGGCCTTCACCGCGGCGATGTCGGCCCGGCACAGCGCTTCGCGAAGGGCGAACCTGTCTTCGCGGGTCTTACGGAAGGGCGCGGCCCAACCCCACTCGCCGCCGATGTAGGCGAAGAAGGTGATCTCGTTGATCGGCGTGAAGAAGTGCGGCCCCGGCAGCCTGGGGATCACATATTCGGCGCAGGCCCGCGCGTAGCGGGCGAACCGCTCGGCGAATTCCGGCGCGAACGGGTTGGCATCGTCCGGATAGCCGTAGTGGCACAGGTCCCAGATCGGCAGCACCTTGTGCACCCGCAGGGCCTCGATCAGGGGGTCGATCCCGGAGAAGTCGTAGGTCCCGCCCCGGTCCACGAACGGCCAGGGGATACCCTCCCGCGCGACGCCGATTCCCAGCCTCTGCAGCAGGGCGTAGTCCTCCTGGGCGTGCTCGATGTGGCGCGTCTCCGCCACCAGGTCGCGCCGGCCCTGATCCTTCCACACGAAGGTCGAGCACTCGAAGCCCGAGAGGAAGAAGGTGGGGAAGATGCTGGCCGCCGTCATGACCGCTCGGGAAAGCGCGGCCGCGCCGCCGGTTCCGCCTCAGGCCGCGGGGCGATCCTGCGAGAGATCCACGAGCCGGGCGTCAACGCCGGCGGCGCGAGCTTGCTCGGTCAGCATCCGGGCCTGCGCCTGGGCCTCTTCCAGCCGCACGTGCTCGCTCAGCAGATCGGCGTCGACATTGACGGCCCACCCCTGCCGGGAGCGGGAAACGATGTAATGAACAACGTGGGTTGCCGCCGTCATTTGATATCAACTGTCAGCAACTCGGCTTGTTTCAGCGGCGCCGTCGCGTGGTGCGCCTTGGCGGTCCCGCCGGCGGCAGCTATCCCTGACGCCTCATCGAGGGAGACGCCGAATGGATCTGCAGCTGAAGGGCAAGAAGGCGGTGGTCACGGGCGCCTCGCGCGGCATCGGCCGGGCGATCGCCGAGCTGCTGGCGGAGGAGGGGGCCGACGTGGCCATCTGCGCCCGCAACGCCGATCAGGTGCAGGAGGCCGTGAGTTCCCTCGAGCGCCACGGCGTCAAAGCCTGGGGCCGCTCGGTGGACATCGCCGACGGCGCCGCGCTGAAGGGCTTCGTCCAGGCGGCCGGCGAGCAGCTGGGCGGCATCGACGTCCTGGTCTCCAACGCCAGCGCACTCACCACCGCCAGCCGCGACGAGGACTGGCAGGCGCTGCTGAACGTCGACGTCCTGGGCGCCACCCGCTCCTTCGAGGCCGCCAAGCCGTTCCTGGAGCGCGCGGCTCAGGCGAGCGGCGACGCCGCTTTCGTGATCATCTCCTCGGTGTCGGCGGCCGAGGCGAGCTCGGTCTCCGCCTACGGCGCCATGAAGGCCGCGCTCATCCACCTGGCCAAGGGCATCGCGCGGGAGAACGCGGCGAAGCAGATCCGCGCCAACGTGGTCTCGCCCGGCACCGTCTTCTTCGAGGGCGGCGTGTGGGGCAATGTGAAGGCCCAGAGCCCGCAGTTCTTCGAAACCATGCTGAAGCGCAACCCGACCGGCCGGATGGCCACGCCGGAGGAGGTCGCCGCCGCGGCCGTCTTCCTCGCCAGCCCCCGCAGCGGCTTCACCACGGGGATCAACATGCTGGTCGACGGGGCGATCTCCTCGCGCGCCAACTACTGACCGGTCAGGCGCGGGCGGGGATCACCACCGGCAGCTTCTCGTAGCCCTTCACGAAGG
>NZ_DATAGM010000213.1:0-5843 GCF_036263695.1 Phenylobacterium sp. | reverse complement strand
GATCGCATCGGCGCCTGGCAGGCCCAGGACCACATTGTCCAGCACCGGCTTCCACGGCAGCAGCCGCGCGTCCTGGAAGATCACCGACACCTTGCGCGGCACGGCGATCTCGCCGTCGCCCACCGCCTCGTGGTCGAGGCCGGCCAGCGCCCGCAGCAGGGTGGACTTGCCGCAGCCGCTGCGGCCGATCAGGGCCACGAACTCGCCGCGGGCGATGTCCAGGTCGACGCCGTTGAGGACGCCCTTGAGGGTGAAGCGGCGGGTCAGGCCGCGGATGCGCACCAGGGTCATTGGCCGAGGGTCCTTCGCCAGGCGAGGAGGCGGGCTTCCAGCGCCCGGACCGACAGGTCCGAGGCCAGGCCCAAGAGGGCGTAGACGACCAGCCCCACCACGATGACATCGGTCTGGGCGTAGGTGCGGGCCAGGTTGATCATGTAGCCGACGCCGCTGGTGGCGTTCAGCTGCTCGACGACCACCAGAGCCAGCCAGGCCGACATGACCGCATAGCGAAGGCCGAGGATGAACCCCGGCAGCGCCCCCGGCAGCACGACTTGGCGGATAAAACCGAGGCGGGAGAGCCCCAGGGTCTCGGCCAGCTCCACGTAGCGGGCGTCGATCCCCCGCAGGGCGTTGTGGGTGTTGAGGTAGATCGGCACGAAGACCGACAGCGCGATCACCGTCACCTTCATCGTCTCGCCGATGCCGAACCAGATCACCGCCAGCGGGATGAGCGCCAGGGTCGGGATCGCCCGCTTCACCTGCACCAGCCCGTCGAACAGGTAGCCGCCGAGCAGGGACAGGCCCGAGACCAGCGCCACCACCAGCCCGGCCGCCACGCCCCATCCGAGCCCCTGCGCGGCGCGCCACGCCGAGACGGCGAGGTTGGCCTGCAGCCGGCCCTCGCGGATCAGGTCCACGGCGGTGGCGACCGCCGTCCAGGGCGCCGGCAACACGCGCGGATCTATCAGGCCCAGCCAGGCGCCCAGCGTCCAGGCGAACAGCAGCAGGGCGGGGCCGAGCAGCCAGCCGAGCGGGTCCGGGGCGTCGAGTCCCAGCCGGCGCTTGCGCGGCGGCCGGACCGGTGTAGGGGCGACGTCATTGGCGGGTCGCACCTCCTCAAACAGGGGAGGGACGGCGGCGACGGCTTGAGCGCTCATGGGCGGGGTCCGGCGAACGGGGCGGCGGCGAGGCGGGCGGGCGCGCGCGCCTGGGCGTAGGCCTGGGCGGCCACAGGCTCGAAGCGGCGGTCGAACAGCTGCTCGGCGGAGAAGGCGGGCCGGTCCGCCTCGGCCGCCATCAGAACGATGGAGGCCTGCTCGAGCCGCACGGCCCCGGTCCAGTCCGCGGGCACGATGCGCTCGCCTTCGGCGGCGACCGCGTGGGCGGCGTCGTCAGCCGACAGGCCCTGGCGGTCGCGGTAATAGACGCTGGTCCACTCGCTGCGGTTCTCGTTCTGCCAGGCGATGGCGCGGGCCCAGAGCTGGACGTACTGGCGAAGCGCCGCGGCCTTGGCGGGATCGCGCAGCACCTCCTCGCGGACATAGAGGGTCTGGAAGTCGTCGCGCTGCCCGTGGGCCAGCACCCTGGCGCCGTCGCGCGCGTAGCCGTCGAGGTAGCGCTTGGTCGGGGTCCCGGCGCCGATCGGGGCGGCGTCCACCTGTCCCGCGACCATGGCGTTGATGTAGGCGTCGGCCGAGGTGGAGGGCAGCTCCACGAGCGTCACGTCCTTGGCTGTGAGGCCTTGCGACTGCAGCACCTTCAGGACCAGCTCGCCCTGCGCCTGGCCGGGCGAGAAGGCGATCCGCTTGCCCTTCAGGTCGGCCAGGCTGTCGATCCCGGCGCGGGGCGCGATCGCCAGCTGGAAGGTCGGCCGCTCGCGCCAGTCGGCGCGCTGGCGGATGGCCACGATCCGAACCGGGATGCCGATCCAGGTGGCGTGGATCGGCGGGATGTTCATCGCGGAGCCGCCGTCCAGCACCTTGGCGTGGAAGGCCTCGGTGATCCCCGGCCCTCCGGAAATCTCGGCCCATTTGATGGTGAAGGGCAGGTCTTTGGCCCAGCCGGTGTGCTCCAGCACCGCCTGGGTGGTGGGATCGCCGATGGCCAAGGTGGTCCCCGGCGGGATCTGCGTCGGCAAAGGCGCCTCGAGGGAGAGACCGCCCGCCGCGGGCGACTCAGCTGCGGCCTGACGGCCGCCAGCGTGCACCGACAGGGCGGCCGAGGCGGCCATGAGGGCGAGCGCGATCAGCCCGGTGCGTCGGGTGGGCACGGAGTTGGCCTTTCAGCTGGGGGAGTGGGGAAGGGTTGGACGGCCCGCCGTCCGAAGGGCTGTAAGGCCGGCGGGCCGCCGCTTGCTGCTCAACCGAGAACGTTGAACAGCTCGCCTTCGAGCGCCTTCGAGCGGAAGCCGTCGGGACCAGCGGGGAGGTCTCCGGCCACGGTGATGCGCCGCACGACGCGCGGAAGATCGAAATGGGCGTAGTCGATGGGCCCGGCGTGAGCGACGGCCTGGTTGTCCCAGACCACCAGCGACTTTGGCCGCCAGCGGAAGCGCACCTGGTATTCCGGCCGGGTGACCTCGAAGAACAGCAGGTCGAGCAGCGCCTGGCTCTCGCGCTCCTTCAGGCCGACGATGTGCGTCGTCGTGCCGGGATTGAGGAACAGCAGCTTCTCGCCGGTCTCGGGGTGGATCCGCACCAGCGGGTGCAGCGAGACGAACGGGCCCGTCGAGCGGCCGTCCTTGCGCGGCGGTCGAGCCGGCCCGCCGAAGTCATACGAAGTGGTCTGGTGGACCGCCTGCAGGCCGTCGATCAGCGCCTTGATCTTGGGCGAGAGGCCCTCGTAGGCGGCGATCAGGTTCGCGAACAGTGTGTCGCCGCCGTACTCGGGGATCTGCACCCCGTAGAGCAGCGAATAGGCGTTGGGGTTGGCCACGAAGGTGATGTCGATGTGCCAGCCCTTGTAGTCGCGCGGCTTGCGCGCACCGGGCTTCAGGTTGTCGTTCTCACTGCGGCGGACGCGGTACTCGTCAACCGCCCGCTCCCAGATCTCCGGATGCTCGTCCAAGCCTTCGGCGATCGGGTGGGCCGGGGTCAGAGGACCGAAGTAGCGGCCGAAGGTCTTCAGCTGGTCGTTGGTGATGTCCTGATCGCGGAAGAAGATCACCCGCCACTTGCGGATGGCTTGGCGGATCTCGGCGAAGGTCTCCGCGTCCAGCGGGCGGGTCAGGTCGACGCCGGAGATCTCGGCCCCGATGATCGGCGTGACCGGCTCGATGACGATGCGGGACGGCTTGGCGTCGTTCGCAGGGCGAGACTGAAGGGTGGCGAGGCTCATGGGTTGTCCTTCCGGGTGAGGCGCGGGGTCGTTGCGTTCAGCCCCTAGATTCCTATCGAGCGAGTAGGAATTGTCAACGTGCAGCCGCATCGCCGGAATGCGCAGAAATTCTGAAGCGGTGCGGCAGTGAAGCTGGCAGCCTCAGCCGCCTTCAGGGACTCGCTCGTCCAGCAGCTCGACCGGCCCGACGCCCCGCAGCGCGTCGGCCAGGGTCGTCCGGTCGAGGATCTCCGAGACCTCGTTGCGCACCTTGGCCATGACCTGGCGCAGAGCGCAGGCCGCTTCGTCGCGGCAGTCCTCGCAGCGCTTGTAGAAGTTGCGGCTGGCGCAGGGCAGCAGGGCCAGCGGGCCGTCGGTGATGCGGATCACCTCGCCGAAGGTGATCAGGTCGGCCGGCCGGGCGAGGCGGTGCCCTCCCGAAAACCCGCGCGTGCTCTCGACGATGCCCGCCTTGCGCATGTCAGTCATGATCGCTTCGAGGAACTTGCGGGGGATCTGCTCTCCCTCGGCGATAGCGGCCACGCCGAATTGCTCCGGCTCGCGCCTAGCGAGGAACAGCAGGGCCTTGAGCGCATAGCGCCCGCGTTGCGAGAGCATCAGTCACCACGTCCGCGGCCGGCGGCGCCGGCGCCTCCCCATCGACCTGATCCGACTTGGCAAATCAACTGCGCTCGCGCGCGCGGGCGCACGCGAGCAGGCGCGGAGCATGATGTCGCAATGGTCAAGATGTTAGAAAATCTCAACGTCAACCAAGAAGCTTTCGCTCGAAATCCTAGTGAGTAGATAGGAATCCTCCGCCGCCTCAACAGCGGTGGACTGATCATGACCTCCTCACTTCTCCGACCCTGGCTTCTGGCCACCTCCGGCCTGGCGGCCATGGCGGCCCCGGCGGCTGCCCAGACCGCGCCGAGCGCCGCTGAACGGGCAGGCGACGTGGCCGAAATCATCGTCACCGCCCGGCGAACGGAGGAACGGGCCCAGGAGGTGCCGATCCCGCTGACCGTGGTGGGCGGCGAGCAGCTGGAGCGCACCGGCGCCTACACGCTCGCGGACCTGCAGAACCAGGTCCCAAGTCTGGTCGCCTTCAATTCGAACCCGCGCAATTCGTCTCTGGGGATCCGGGGCATCGGCGTCTCAACCGCCTCGGACGGGCTGGACACTTCCGTGGGCGTCTATGTGGACGGGGTCTATCTCGGCCGGCCCGGCATGGCGCTCAACGACCTCATCGACATCGAGCAGGTGGAGGTGCTGCGCGGACCGCAAGGCACGCTGTTCGGCCGAAACACCTCGGCGGGCGTGCTCAACATCACCACGCGCAAGCCGACCTTCGACCCGGGCCTCACCGCCGAGGTCTCGTTCGGCGACTACCACTACAATCAGGTGCGGCTGAGCGTGAACGGCCCGATCGTCGATGGGCTGGTCGCCGGCCGCCTGACCGCCTTCCACACCACCCGTGACGGGGTGCTGGACAATGTCACCACGCGGATCGCCGGCAACAGCATCGGCCGCAGCGGCATCCGCGGTCAGCTCCTGATCACCCCGACGCCGGACATCGACCTGCGCCTCATCGCCGAATACGCGGAGGAGGACGACACCTGCTGCGTCAGCGTGCTGAAAACGGTGCTGCCAGCCTCCACCAGCGCCGCCACCGGCCGCACGCTCGCCGCGTTCCAGGCGCTCGGCTACACGCCGCAACCGACGCAGGATTTCACCCGCAACAACGCGCCGCAGAACATGCGGACCGACCAGGCCGCCGCCTCGGCCGAGCTGAATTGGGACCTGGGATTCGCCGACCTGACGGCCATCACGGCGTGGCGCTACTGGCACTTCGACCCGCTGCAGGACTCCGACGGCACGCCGCTGGACATCATCCAGGTCAACGCCGCTCAGACCCGCGACTGGCAGTGGAGCCAGGAAGTCCGTCTAGCCTCAAAGCCGGGGCGGCTCGCGTGGCAGGCCGGCTTCTACTGGTTCCAGCAGACCCTGAAGGATCACTTCATCCTGAACCAGTTCGGCTCGGACGCCGGCGCCTTCTACACGGCGTTCAACCGGCTTTCGAACCCGAACGCGCCGCAGGTCGTGATCGCGTCGGGCTCCCAATACGTTGGCGACACCCGGGCTGAGAGCGAGAGCTGGGCCGCCTTCGGCCAAGCCAACTACGACGTCACCGACCGGCTGACCGCCACCCTCGGCGCCCGCTACACCCACGACACCCGGCACGGGATCACCGTCACCTCGACGCTCGGCACGCCCTACGGGCCGACCTCCATCCCCTTCAACTACGACGTGGAGGTCGAGGGCGGAGAGTGGTCCTACCTGGCCAGCCTAGCCTACAAGGTCACGCCCGACGTCCTCGCCTACGGCTCGTTCTCAACCGGCCACAAGGCGGCCGGCCTCAACCTCAACGCCGCCGTCACCCCCGGCTCGCCTCTGGTGCTCGAGCCGGAGACGGTGGAGAACTGGGAGGCGGGACTGAAGACCACGCTGTGGAACGGGCGGGTCACCTT
>NZ_DATAGM010000212.1:0-4959 GCF_036263695.1 Phenylobacterium sp. | reverse complement strand
GGCGGTAGTAGCTGCTGCCCTCCGCCTCCTTGTGGCGGGTGGTCGCCTCCCAGGTCTTGGGCAGGTCGTAGAGGCTGTACCAGTGGATGCGCGGGACCTTGCCGATCAAGAGGTCGGCGGTCTTCTTCACGCCCCAGGCCTGCACCTCCTCCGAGCCGAACGACGAGACGCCCACCTCGGTGACCCAGATCGGCTTGTCGGTGACGGCGCGAATTTCCTCAACCTTGTCCGGCCACTCGTCGATCATCCACAGGTTCCAGTCGAGCGGGAAGCCGTGAACGGCGACCACGTCGACGTGGTTCAGCACGCCCTTCTCCTCGAGCCGGCGCACGAAGTGCGGGTCGATGGGGCTCATGCCGCCCAGCACGCGGGTCAGGCCGCCGTTCTCCGCCGCGATCGCCTGGCCAGCCAGCTTGGTCATCTGCGCGAACAGGTCCCACTCGGGGTCGAGGTTCGGGTCCCAGTGGGACTTGTTGTTCGGCTCATTCCAGATCTTGGCCGCTTCGATCATGCTTGCGCGCCCCCGTTGGCCTTTCCGTTCGTCTTCGGCTTGGCCGGATAGACCGCGCCCGGCCCCTTGGGCGGACTGGCCCTCCGGCAGATGTAGACTTCGTCCTCAGGGTGGGACTCGATGCTGAAGCCGGCGCTGCGCAGCATGGCCTCCACGCAAGCCGCGTTCGGGGCCCACCAGTTGGTCCAGTCGTCGGCGTACTCGTGCTCAATGAAGTGCATCTTCGGGTAGCCGGGCTCGTCGAAGTGCTTCTCTTCCCAGAAGGTGTAGTTGGCCTCGACCGGGAAGACCTCCTTCGCGCCACGCTGCATCGACTGGAAGATCAGCAGGTCCTTCGCGACGTGCTCGTGGATCAGGTCCAGCGCCAGCAGCGGGTGGCGCAGGTGGTAGAGCACCCCCATGAAGAGGACGACGTCGAAGGTCTCGCCGAGTTCGGCCACGTCGTAGACGGAAAGCTTGCGGAACTCGATGTCTTCGCCGGTCACCTGGGCGGCGAAGCGGGCCTGCTCCAAGTAGCGGTCGTCGAAGTCGACGCCGAGCACCCGGTCGGCCCCTCGGCGCTTCATTTGGATCGAGTAGAAGCCGCCGTTGCAGCCGATATCGAGCACGCTCTTGCCGGTCAGGTCGGCGGGGATGGCGTGTTCGAACTGGCGCCACTTCACATTCGGATAGTCGGACAGGAAGTGGTCGGGCGCGGTCTGCACCCCGTTCAGGTCGATGTTGTGGAACCAGCTCCCGAGGGCGCGGGCCTTCTCGGCGATCTGGCCTGGATCGAGCGTGCTCATGCCGGAACCTCGTTCATGCTGTGCACCTTCAGGCCCCACTCGCCCGCCACGACGATGCTGAGCGAGCCGGGGCTGACCTCGATGCGGTGATGTTCGTCGAGCGGCAGGGACAGGCCCGCCATCAGCGCCGCCTTGATGACGTCGCCGTGGCTGACCGCCACGATCCGCTGCTCGGGATGGTGCTGGACGGCCTCGTTGATGAACCGGCCGACCCGCATCTGCACCTGGGCCATGCCCTCGCCGCTGGGCGGCAGGGCGCTCGCCCGCTGCTCGTTCCAGGCCCGCCACTCGGGATGGCCGTCGAGGTCGGTGAAGCCGGCGCCGGTCCAGTCGCCATAGTCGACCTCCAGCAGGTTGTCGCTCAGCTGCAGCGGAAGCCCCAGCGCTTCGGCGATCGGCTCGGCGGTGGAGACCGTGCGCTCCAGCGGGCTTGCGTAGACCGCATCGATCGGCTCGCGCGCCAGCCGCTCGGCCAGCGCCCGGCTCTCGGCCAGTCCCTGCTCCGACAGGGTCACGCCGGGCATCCGGCCGCAGAGCACCTTGCCCAGGCGGTCGTGACTGCCGTGGCGGACGAAGTACACGGTGGTCGTCACGATGCGAGGCGCGGCGCCCGGCGAGGTTCGGCGGTGCGCTGGTCCTCGCCCTCGATGAAGCGAAGGGTCCGCTCGCGCGCCTCGTTGTCGGTGTACTGCTCGGGGGGCGATTTCATGAAGTAGGACGAGGGGCCGAGCAGCGGCCCGCCCAGCTTACGGTCCAGGCCCAGCTTGGCGCAGCGGACGGCGTCGATGACGATGCCGGCGGAGTTGGGGCTGTCCCAGACCTCCAGCTTCAGCTCGACGTTCAGCGGCACCCCGCCGAAGGTCGTGCCCTCCAGCCGGATGTGCGCCCACTTGCGGTCGGTCAGCCACGGCACGTGGTCGCTCGGGCCCACGTGGATGTCGTCGGCGTCCAGCGGCACGTCCAGCTGGCTGGTCACCGCCTGGGTCTTGGAGATCTTCTTCGAGACCAGCCGCTCGCGCTCGAGCATGTTCTTGAAGTCGGAATTGCCGCCGAAGTTGAGCTGGTAGGTGCGGTCCAGCCGTACGCCCCGCTCGCGGAACAGGTTGGCCAGCATCCGGTGGATGATGGTCGCCCCCACCTGGCTCTTGATGTCGTCGCCGATGATCGGCAGCCGCCGTTGCTCGAACCGCTTGGCCCACACCGGGTCGGAGGCGATGAACACCGGGATGCAGTTCACATAGGCGCAGCCGGCCTCCAGCGCCTGTTCGGCGTAGTATTCCGTCGCCTGCTGCGATCCGACCGGCAGGTAGGAGACCAGCACGTCGGCGCCCGATCTGCGCAGCGCCTCGGCCACGTCCACCGGCGCCTCGGCGCTCTCCTCGATGTCGCCGGCCATGTAGCGGCCGATGCCGTCCAGCGTCGGCCCGCGCAGGACCTGGACGCCGGTCTTCTTCGGCTTGGCGAAGACGTAGGTGTTGTTGGGCGGCGCCAGCACCGCCTCGGCGACGTCGCGGCCCACCTTGCCGGCGTGGACGTCGAAGGCGGCGGCGACCTCGATGTCGCCCACATGGTACCCGCCCAGCTCCACATGCATCAGGCCGGGGGGCGGCTCGTTGGCCGGCGCCTCGGCATAGTAGCCGAGGCCCTGGACGAAGGACGAGGCGCAGTTACCTACGCCGACGATCCCCACACGTAGCTTGTTACGGCTCATCGCACCCCTTGCGCGGTCGCATGTGGCGCGGGGAGAGCCCCTCGCCAGCTTTGTACCTTTCAGAAAAGGTTTCGGCTCAGCTTGGTTCCCGTGAGCAGGCAGAGCTTAGCGTGAGGGTGCGCTGAAGCGAGGCGCCGAACCTCCGCCGCTTCGAGCGCCGCGATCAGGGGCGGGTCGCGGCCATAGGCGTCCCGCCGCACCTCCAGGCCGCCTGACGCCGGCCAAGCGGTGAAGTAGGTGATGAACACCGGTACGGGCTCGGCCAAGTCCACTCGGTGCTCGGGCTCCGCCGGCGTCATGGCCGGGGCCCCCGCGCCAAGCAGCCGCTTCGCCAGCGGCATCGCCCGCTCCAGCCGCACGCAGCCCGAGCTGAAGGTCCGCTGCCTGGCGTCGAACGCCCAGCGGTGCGGTGTGTCGTGCAGGTAGATGCCGAGCTCGTTGGGCAGCATCAGCTTGACCTGGCCCATCATGTTGTCGCCGCCAGGCCTCTGGCGGACCCGCAGCAGCTTGCGGCCGGCGGCGACCGCGCTCCAGTCGACGCGGGCCGGATCGACGGGCCGCGCCTGCTCCGACCAGTCCGACAGCACCTCCAGCCGTTGGGCCTCCAGGATCGAGACGCCCTGGCGCAGGACCCGGCGGGCGAAGTCGTCGCGGACCAGGTCGACGGGGACGTTCCAATAGGGGTTGAAGACGGCGTAGCGGATCACGCCCGCCATCATCGGAGTCGCGTACCGGGGCTTGCCGACCACCACGTCCATTTGGTCCACCACCCGCCCGTCCTCGTAAAGGAAGAGCTGGGCGGAAGCGGCGTCCACCACGATAAAGCGGCGGCCCGGATCGGCGGGGATCTGCCGCGCCCGGGCCATGTTGGCGAGCAGCAGGCTCTCGTACCGTTGCCGATCCCCGTCGGGGACGGCCATCCGGCCCGAGCGCAGGTCGGCGAGGGCGGCGCGCAGCTGTGCATAGAGCGGGTTCATGCGCCTTGTCGACGCCAGGTGCGCCGCAAGGTCCGGGGCCGCCGCAGCCTCTGCCAGGACCTGCGACGGATCGGTGGCCGGCGGCTTCAGCGCCGGGTCGGTGAACACCATTCGCGCCGCGTCGGGCGGGCTGCGCAGGTCGCGCACATAGGCTGCAAGGGCGGTGGAGAGAGCGATTTCGGCCCGGGCGAGCTGGGCCGGGTCGCGGCCGGGCGCGCCGACCGTGGCGCGTGCGAGGACGCCCGGATCGTGGCGCGACGGATCAAGCCCGTCGGCAGCGGCGGCGCCGACCAACGCGATCACCGCCTGCGCCTCGGGACGCAAGCTGCGGCCCTTCACCCAAAGCGGGCGGAAGTCGCGCGCCTCGTAGAAGGCGGCGAGTTCGGATGCGCCCATCCGCTGCAGTTCGGCGCGCACGGCGCGCGCCACCGGGCCGGCCGGAGCCGGCGCCCGCGCGGAGGCGGGCGCCGGACCCGAGGCCGGCTCAGCGTTCGGGGCGGCGAAGGCCGCCGCCAGGAGCGCGACGGCGGCCGTTCGGCCGATCCGTCGCGCCTGTCGGGCGTTGGCCGGCCGCCCCTGGGCCGGCCGCGCGATCAGCCGCGTTCCCCGGCGTACTGCATGTCAGAACCGCCGCTGGCGGCAGTGTCTTCAGCAGCGCCGGCGGCGTTCATCGCCCCGGTATCGGTGGTCGCGCCGGCGGAGCCGGTCGCGCCGGTCGAACCGGTGGCGCCCGTCGAACCGGTGGCGCCCGTCGAGCCGGTGGCGTCGGTGGAGCCCGCCGCGCCCGCCTGGCCCTGCATGGACGTGGAGCCGCTGGCCGTCCCCTGGTCCATCGAGCCGGCGGAGTTGGTGGAGCCTGAGCCGCCCGCAGCGCCCGTCGTACCGGTGGCGCCGCCCGAAGTCGTTTGGGCGATGGCGACGCTGCCGAGCAGCAGGGCGCCCGCGGCGCCTGCGATAAGGATATTCTTGTTCATA
>NZ_DATAGM010000211.1:0-9487 GCF_036263695.1 Phenylobacterium sp. | reverse complement strand
GCTCTCGGCAGCGCGCAGGGGTCTTCGGCCCGGATCACCTGGGCGCCGGCGTCGCCGAGTTGCTCGAGGTACCAGGCCGCCGACTGCGCGGGGTCGACCAGGACGCGGCGGCCGCCGAGCGCCTTCAAGGCGGCGGGCAGGGCTTCGGGCGGCTGCAGGGCCACCTGGTTGCCGAGCCAGGCGGGCAGCTCGGGCGTCACCTTGGCGGGATCGAGGAACAGCTGGGCCGAGCCGTCCTTCTCCAAGATCGCCTGGCCAATCGGCAGCGGCGAGCGGATGACGTCACCACCGCGGATGTTGAACAGCCAGGCGATGGAGGCGGGGGCGGTCAGCACGGCGGCCTCGGCGCTCTTGTCCGCGAGGCTCGCGCCGACCCGGGCGCGCTTGGCGGCGGATTCCTCGCCCGCGTACTCCAGCGGATGGGGCACGACCGGGGCCCGAGGCTGCGGTGGCCGCTTCTCGCCCCAGGCGGCGTCGAGGGGATTGGGGGTGACCGGCTTGAGCTGGGCGCCGGCCTTTTCGGCAGCGCGCTTCAGCCGCTCCAGCGCGTCGGGGCTGTGCAGGCGCGGGTCGTAGCCGATGGCCTGTCCCCGGGCCGCGGCGGCCTCGAGGTAGGCGGGGACGCCGCCGTCCACCAGGTCGCGGACTTCGAACAGGCTGGGGTCCACCTGGTCGCGGACCTGCAGGCTGTATCGGCCGTCGACGAAGATGGCGGCCTTGTCCTTGAAGATCACCGCTGCGCCGGCCGAGCCGGTGAAGCCGGTGGCCCAGGCCAGGCGGTCGTTGGCCTCGGGCAGGTACTCGTTCTGATGCTCGTCCTCGTGCGGGACCACAAAGGCGTCCAGGCCCTGGCGGGCCATCGCCTCGCGGATCAGCGGCACGTGCTTGGAGCCGAAGGAGGGGTCGGTGCTTTCGTCGAAGGTCTGGCGCATGTGGGGGATGTAAGCCCTTCGGCGCGGGGCGGCAAAGGGCCGATCAGCTTGGCTTTGGCGATAACCGTGGTATGAGCGGCCTCATGTTCGCCCGCGCTGCGCAAGCTTCATGCAATTCCAATGGTCCCGGCCGGGGCTGTTGCGTGCGCGTGCGGTAACGCTCGCGACGAACAGACCCCGCCTTCCGGATGGGGTCTGAAGCGAACGCCGCGCCCCTCCGAAGGCTTCAAACCCCGGAGAGGCTCCCATGACCACCGACATCCCGCCCGCG
Source organism: Phenylobacterium sp. (assembly GCF_036263695.1). Classification (GTDB taxonomy): domain Bacteria; phylum Pseudomonadota; class Alphaproteobacteria; order Caulobacterales; family Caulobacteraceae; genus Phenylobacterium. The sequence continues at coordinate 8,284 of NZ_DATAGM010000211.1, read as the reverse complement.
CCCGTCCCGCCATTCCGAACGGAGCGGCTGATCCTGCGCGACTTCCGAGAGGACGACTTCGACGCCATCCACGAGTACGCGGTCCACCCCGAAGTGGTCCGCTACATGGATTGGGGCCCGAACACGCCCGAAGAAACCCGGGAGCACCTGGACCGGGCGCTGAAGGCGCAGGCGGAGCGCCCGCCGCACGCCGTCAACGTGGCCATCGAGCTGGCGTCCGAGGCGCGGCTTATCGGCTCGATGCGCCTGGAGGTGAAGGACGCGCCGAACCGCACGGCCGACATCGGCTACTCCATCCACCGGCCGTACTGGGGCCAGGGGCTGGTCGCCGAGGGCGCGCGCCGGCTGCTGGCGATCGCCTTCGAGGACATGCGGCTGCACCGGGTCTGGGCGACCTGCGACGCCCGCAACCGCGGATCCTGGCGGGTGATGGAGAAGCTCGGCATGCGCCGCGAGGGCCTGCTGAGGAAGGCCAACCTGCGACGCGACGGCTGGCACGACACGCTGCTCTACGCCGTGCTCGCGGAGGAGTGGGCGGGCTGATCCGCTACTCCACCGGCTCGTCCGGGACGGTGACGGTGACCTCGGCCGCAGCGTCCTGGGCGGCGTCGGAGACGCTGGCGGCGGCGGCCTGGGCTTCCAGCGCGGCCTGGCGGCTCGCGTCGGCGGCGTCGGCGGCGGCCTGTTCGGTGGCGCGGGCCAGATCTGCGCTCGTGCTGCGCGAGGGCTCCCGAGCGGCGAAGGCGGCGGAATGGGCCTGAGCGGCGGTGTCGTCCATCATCACCTCGGCGCGTCCGGCCTCGCGAGCCGCCTCGATGTCGGCGACCTGCTGTCGGTTGGCGTTGAACAGCCAGATCAGGGCGAATAGGGCGACGATGGCCGCAAGGGCGGCCAGCCACCACGCGGTGGCGTTGCTCTCGCGGATCGCCTGCGCCGGGCCGCTCTCGCCAACCTCCTCGCGCTGCACGTAGGCGGGGGTGTCGCGCCGCTCGCGCTCGACCCTGCGCTCTTCGTCGGACATCTCGTTTCCTTCGGGCGGCGACGGCGCAGGGGCCGCCGGTCTCACCGAAGCGAACGTCGGGTTTTCTCTTGGAGTTCCGGCGCTTGCCGCAAGCTCGCCTAGATGCGCTGCACCACCAGGGTGGCCCATGCGTCGCGGTGCAGGCGCGAGCGCAGGCGGTAGCCCTTGGAGAGGTAGGCCGCCAGCACCCGGCGCTCCTGCGAGCGGAGCAAGCCGGAGAGGATGGCCAGCCCGCCCGGCTTCAGCGCCCCTCGGATGTCGCGGGCGAGGAAGATCAACGGCGCGGCCAGGATGTTGGCGAACACCAGGTCGTAGGGGGCGCCGGCCCGCACCTGCGGGTGCTCGAGCCCGGAGGCATGGACGAACTGCGCCTGCGCGCGGTTCAGCGTGGCGTTCTCGCGGGCGATACGCACCGAGACGCGGTCGATGTCGGTGCCGACCACCACCCCTGAGCCGGTCCGCGCGGCGGCGATGCCGAGGACGCCGGTGCCGCAGCCGACGTCCAGCACCTTGTCGAAGCGGCGGGCCTTGAGCAGCGCGTCGTAGGCCACGAGGCAGCCCACGGTGGTGCCGTGGTGGCCGGTGCCGAAGGCGGCGCCCGCCTCGATACGCAGGTTGACCGTGCTGGGCGGGGCGCGGCCGCGGTCGTGGGCGCCGTAGACGAAGAACCGGCCGGCTCTGACCGGCGGCAGGCCGGAGAGCGCCATGGCCAGCCAGTCGGCGTCCGCCAGGGCCTCGGTCGTGACCTTCAGGCCGAAGGGGCCGAGCGCGGCCTGCAGGGCCTGCGCCTCCTCGTCGGTGGTGGGATAGGCGTCGATCCGCCAGATGCCGCGGTCCTCGTCCTCCTCCAGGATCGAATACGTCGCGCCCTCCAGGGCCGGGTGGGCATCGATGGCGGCGGCGGCCGCCTCGGCCTGGTGGCGAGGTCCGCGGGCGATGATCTGGAGGGCCTGGTCCATGGCGCCCCTCTAGAGGCGTCCGCGGCGAAAGGCGAGAGGGTCAGGCCTCCGGCGGGTAGGCGTCTTCGACGGGCGGCTCCGGGGGCGGGGGGATGCCGACGCCGGCCAGCACGTCGCCGTCCAGGGAGGGCATTCGAGGCGGCGGCGGCGGCGGCTCGAGGTCGGCGAGCTCGTACGGGGCCGGCGCGGCGTAGTCGACCGGCGGGAGCTCTTCGTAGGCATAGTCGTCGTAATTGTACGAAGGCGGCTCGTAGGCGGAGGCGTCGGGGTAGACGGGCGGGCGCAGCCAGTCGGTGCCGACGACGTAGTCCGGCGGCTGACCGGTCCATGAGGTGAAGTCGGCCTCCCCGTAGCCGTCGCGGTAGACACGCTTGCCGGACACGCCCGACAGCATCTGGGGGCCGTCGGGGCCGGCGATCTCGCGAAGGCTTGGCTTCAGCGCCCCGCCCATCAGCAGGCCGACCACGCTGGCGGCGGCGATCCCCTGGTAGAGCATCCTTAACGGCGAAGCAGCATTGTCACCGGTCATGGCCGCTAAGCGCTGCAGCGGCGATTTGGTTCAGACTTGCCGGGCGCTTCGCCTGGGTTGAAGCTCTGGGCGCGGAGCGGGAGAGGGACCATTCATGAGCAAATACCAGGGGCTGTCCGATCATCTGTCGGGTCAGAAGGGCAACGAGTGGCGCGGCGGCTTCGACGAGGTGGAGCAGCTGCTCGGCGCGCCGCTGCCGAAGACCGCCCGCACCGGCGTCGCCTGGTGGGCCAACGATCCGGCCAAGGCCCAATCCAAGGCCTGGCTCGGGGCCGGCTGGCAGGTGATGGACGTCGACACCAAGGCTGGCACGGTGACGTTCCTGAAGGCCGATGCGGCCAAGCCCGCGAAGAAGAAGGCGCCCGCCAAGGCCGCCGCAGCGCCGAAGAGCGCTGCGCCCACGGCGGAACCCAAGCGCAAGGCCGCTCCGAAGGCGGCGGCCAAGGCCGCCGCCAAACCGCAAGTTGCGCCTGAGCCCGCGCCGGCCGCCGACGCCGCACCGCAGCCCCAACCCTTCGCCGCCGGCAAACTCGCGTCGGACGAGCCCGACTTCCTCCAGCGCTTGCCCGGCGGCAACAAGACCGCCGTGGCCGGCGGCATCGCCGCCGCAGTGCTCGGCGTCGGCGCGCTGATCGCCCGGGCGTTCATGCGGAAGCGCTAGTTTCCACTAAAACTTGTCTTCGAAGTGCCCCTGCAGCGCGACGGCGGTGAAGTAGCTCGCGAGATCCTCGAACAGCGGATCGTCTCGATCTCCGCTCCATCCTGCACGCGTTGCGGCCAGCTCGAAGGCGCGCTGCGCGGCCTCTGCTTGGGGCCCAGCCGCGCTCATTCCAAGCGGCGAGGTGTCCTCGAGGGCTTGTCGTTGCTCCACTGAGAGCGAATCCCAGGCGGCGAGGAGAGTCTGCTCCGATATCTGCCAACGCTCATCGAGTGCAGCGGCGGCGCTCCAGCGCAAGGCGAGACTCGCAAGTGCGTTCAGCGCCGCGGTTGCGGAGCTCTCGTCGGAGGCGCCGCCGCATGCGACGACTGGGTCGGTGATCGAGGCGAAGGTGAGCGAGAGGTCCCCTTCCTCATCGACCAGGAACGCTGCCAGCTCGGCTTGTTGTGCTGGCGGCAATCGGGACCAAATGCACTCGGCGTCGCCGGCTTGCGCTGCTGAGCCAACCAGGCAGGCCCCTGCGCAACCGAGCGCCGCAACGCGTGCCCTTAGCGAGGGCTGGAGCCGCCTCACGCCTTCTCGACGAAGCTGTCGATGACCTTCTTCTCGCCGGCCTTTTCGAAGTTCACGGTGAGCTTGTTGCCTTCGATGGCGGTCACCTGGCCGTAGCCGAACTTGACGTGGAAGACGCGGTCGCCACGGGCGTAGGCGCTGATGTGGCTGGGTTCGGAGACGGCGACGAGGCGGCCTTCGCCTTCGATGACCTGCTGACGGCCGGGGTGGCTGCCCTTGTAGTTGCTCGCCTGCGCGCGTCGCCAGCCCGGCGAGGAGTAGCCGGCGCCAAACGAGGGGCTCTCGTCCCAGCGGCTGCCGTGCTGCTGCATCCCCGGCCCGCCGCCGTAGTAGCCGGTCTCCGACGAGGCCTCGACGTTGGCCAGCGGCAGCTCGTCCACGAAGCGGGAGGGCATCTGGCTCGTCCAGCGGCCGTAGACCTGGCGGTTGGCGGCGAAGGAGACGCGGGCCTCTTCGCGCGCGCGGGTCAGGCCCACGTAGGCGAGGCGCCGCTCCTCCTCGAGGCCCTTTTCGCCGGTCTCGTCGATGCTGCGCTGGGAGGGGAAGATGCCTTCCTCCCAGCCGGGCAGGAAGACCAGCGGGAATTCCAGGCCCTTGGCTTGGTGCAGGGTCATGATCTGGACCCGGTCGTCGCCGCTCTCGCGGTCGAGGTCCAGCACCAGGGCCACGTGCTCGAGGAAGGCCTCGAGGGTCTCGTACTGGCTCATCGCATTGATGAGCTCCTTCAGGTTCTCCAGCCGCGTCTGGGCCTGCGGATTGCGGTCGAGGCGTAGGGCGTCGGTGTAGCCGCTCTCCTCCAGCACCGTCTCCATCAGCCGGGCGTGGTGCAGGCGGCCGGCCTCGGCGCGCCAGCGGTCGAGGTCGCGCAGGAAGTTGGACAGCGAGGTGCGGGTGCGGGCGGCCAGCTCGTCAGTGCGCACCAGCTCGCGCGCGGCGGTGCTGCCGGGGACGCCGTTCACCCGCGCGATCTGCAGCAGCTTCTGGACGGTGGTCTCGCCGATCCCACGCTTGGGGACGTTGACGATCCGCTCGAAGGCCAGGTCGTCGTCCGGGGAGTAGATCAGCCGCAGGTAGGCGACCGCGTCGCGGATCTCGGCGCGCTCGAAGAACCGGGGGCCGCCGATCACCATGTAGGGGATCTGCAGCAGGATGAAGCGGTCTTCAAAGGCGCGCATCTGGAAGGAGGCGCGCACCAGGATGGCCATGTCACGGTAGCGGCGGCCGGCCTTCTTGCACTTCTCGATCTCGTCGGCGATCAGCCGACTCTCAGCCTCGCCGTCCCAGACGCCGCGGACGATGACTTTCTCGCCGCCTTCGGCCTCGGTCCACAGGGTCTTGCCCAGGCGGGACTTGTTGGCCGCGATCAGCCCCGAGGCGGCGGCCAGGATATGGCTGGTGGAGCGATAATTGCGCTCCAGCCGAATCACCTTGGCGCCGGGGAAGTCGCGCTCGAAGCGCAGGATGTTGTCCACCTCGGCCCCGCGCCAGCCGTAGATCGACTGGTCGTCGTCGCCGACGCAGCAGACGTTCTGCAGCTTCTGGGCCAGCAGCCGAAGCCACAGGTACTGGGCGACGTTGGTGTCCTGGTACTCGTCGACCAGCAGGTAGCGGAACCGGTCGTGGTACTCGGCCAGCACGTCCGGCGAGCTCGTGAAGATCGTCAGGTTGTGCAGCAAGAGGTCGCCGAAGTCGCAGGCGTTCAGGATCCGCAGCCGCTCCTGGTAAAGGCGGTAGAGGGCCTGACCGCGGCCGTTCGCGAACTGGGCGTTCTCGGACGACGGCAGGCGGTCCGGCGTCCAGCCGCGGTTCTTCCAGTGGTCGATCAGGCCGGCCAGCGCCCGGGGCGTCCAGCGCTTGGCGTCGATGTTCTCGGCCTCCAGCACCTGCTTGAGCAGCCGCTCCTGATCGTCGGTGTCGAGGATGGTGTAGTTGGACTTCAGCCCCACCAGCTCGGCGTGCCGGCGCAGGATCTGGGCGGCGATCGAGTGGAAGGTGCCAAGCCAGCGCAGCCCCTCGGCCTGCGGGCCGATGATGTGGGTGATCCGCTCGCGCATCTCACGCGCGGCCTTGTTGGTGAAGGTGACGACCAAGAGCTCCCAGGGCCGGGCCTTTCCCGCCGCCAGGATGTGCGCCAGCCGCGTCGTCAGCACCCGCGTCTTGCCGGTGCCCGCCCCGGCCAGCACCAGCACCGGGCCCTCGACAGCCTCCACCGCCGCCCGCTGCTCGGGGTTGAGCCCCTCCAGGTAATCGGGCTCGGCGCCGCGTACGCGCGCCAGATCGCTCACGCGCGGGCCGGTGGAGGGCAGGGGGTACGAGTCGGACGAAGGCATCAGAACATATGTAGCACACGAGCGCGGCGGCCAAAGGGCAGGAACCGCGGCGAAAGGGCGTCGTTACCGTTGGCGAGGCGGGGGGGCTATGGAGGCGGGGATGGCCACGAGCTCACGCGAGCAGCCGCGCAACTGGACCTGGTGGGTGATCGGCGGCGTCATCGTCGCGGCGGTGGTGATCGCCGCCTACATGTTCGCCACCCGCGCCCAGCGGGCCGACCTGCCCAGGCCGGCCGACCTGTCGGTGGAGCTGCCGACCCCTTCGAGCATTCCTGATGCGCCCAACCTGCCGCCGGTCCCGGCGCCGGGACCGAGGTGAGCGATGCCCGCCCCCGCACAATCCCGGCCCCAGCCGCTCGTCTGGCTGAGCCTCACGGTGCTGATCGCCCTTTCGCTGACCTTCGGCTTCGCGGCCCTGCGCGCCAGCCCGCCCGACATCGCCGCTTCCGGCCCGGTGGTCGCAACGCCCAAGGCGGCGCCGCCGGCGCCGCTTCCCGACGCTGAACCCAAGAGAGGCTTATGAGCTCATCTCACGACTCCCCGTCCAAGCCGCACTACCCGAAGCGGAAGATTCCGCCGCTGGTGTGGATCCTGCTCGCCATCGTGGTCGGATGGGCGGTGATCTTCTTCGTCCAGCGCCAAGGCGCAGTGGAGAGCCCTTCGGGCGGGACCCACCCCACGTCCGCCCAGGGCGATGCGGTGTCTCCGGCCACGCCGGCCACGCCTGACGCGCCGGCCACGCCGGCGACCTCGAGCGCCCATTAGCCGCTGCGAGCGTAGGCCAGGGCGGCCAGTCGGCAGGCGGAGGCCAGGGAGCTTGCGCCGCGGCCCTGGTCGAGGCGGGTGATCAGGCCCGCCAGGCTCTCGCCGCGGGCCTGCGCCATCTCCTCCAGCACGGCCCAGAACTCGGGCTCCAGCGCCACCGAGGTGGCGTGGCCGGCGAGCAGCAGCGAGCGTTTGGCGAGTCTGGGCACGGAACGGGATACATGCCCGCATAACCGCTCTGCTGAAAGGTCGCGAAGCGGGTCTTGCGAAAAGGTGACGCTCGCGTCATTTTTAGTAGACCAGCAACCTCCCTCTGGCAGGCTACCGTCATGACCGCCGTCGACTTCGATCCCGCGCTCGCGCCGGCCCAGGCCCCCCAGCCGCGGGCCTATTCCTACAAGCTGCAATGGGGGCCGGCCCTGAAGGCGCTGCAGCGCCTGTTGGCCGACAAGGAGGACACCCGCCAGGTCTTCGAGATCATGCGGGCGCTGAACGGAAACTCGACGGCCAAGGGCTACCACCGCCTGCTGGCGACGACCGAGGGCGGCCGCATCGCCTATGAGCGGGTGGAGCTGGCCCACAAGCTGATGGACGACGCCTGGTTGGACAGCTTCGCCGAGGGCTCGGTGGGCGCGGCCTACCGGACCTTCGTTCGCTCCGAACAGCTGTCGGCGGAAGGCCTTGCCATGGTCAGCCGCGAGGGCGTCGGCGACATCGACAATCCGCACCCCTACGCCTGGATGGGGCGACGCACCCGCGACGTGCACGACATCTGGCACATCCTCAGCGGCTACGGTCGCGACGCCCTGGGCGAGGCTTGCCTGGTGGCCTTCTCCTACGCCCAGACCAAGGGGCTGGGTTGGGCGCTGATCGCGCTTGGCGCGGCGTTCCGCTCCGGACGGAACGGGGCCTATCCGTTCAAGAAGGCGATCCTCGAAGGGTACCAGCGGGGCAAGGCCGCCGCCTGGCTGCTCGGCGAGGATTACGAGCGGGTGATGAACGAGCCGCTGGAGGCCGCCCGCAGGCGGCTGGGGATCCGTCCGGCGACGATCTACGAGTCCATCCCGCCGGCCAACCGGGACATCCTGCCGGCCTAGTCGTCGCGCTTGGTCTGATCGAGCCGTCGGTCGAGCTTGGCGACGTCGGCCTTGGCGGCCGCCTTCTCGGCCTTGGTGCGCCCGAACCGGACCCGATTCTCCGCTGCGACCGCCTTGGCCTCGGCCCGGGCCTTGGCCTTGCGGGCCTTGTTGAGATTGACGATCTCGGTCACGCCTTGAGCCTCCGCAACGCCGCTGCGGCAGGATAGCCGAGCGCTCGACATTCGCCCAAACATTGGGCACTGAGCCTGGGAAATGCGGGGACTGCTCGGTCGTATCGGCGCCAGCGCCATAGGGCGCCGCCTGGGCCTCCCCAGGTCGCTGCCTGTTTTCGTGCTTGTCATTGGGATGG
>NZ_DATAGM010000210.1:0-8977 GCF_036263695.1 Phenylobacterium sp. | reverse complement strand
GGCTTGTCCGGTCCATAGGCGTTGTGGAAGGTCAGGTCGACGGCGAACACCCGGCCCAGTTCGCCGGCGGAGATCAGCTCTCGGATGCGACGCATCCCATCGGTGAAGCGATAGGACAGGTCGACGGCCAGCAGCCGGTCGGCCGCCCGGGCCGCATCAACCACCGCCCTCGCCTCCTGCGCCGTCCGGCCCAGCGGCTTCTGGCAGAACACCGCGCAGCCGCGCTCAAGGGCGGCGATGGACTGCTCGGCGTGCAGCGCGCTGGGGGTAGCGATCACCAGGCCGTCGAGGTCCAGCGCGAGGAGCTCGTCCAGGCCGCCGACGCGCTCGGCCCCGGGCGCAAGGCGCAGGGCCTCGTCCACCATCTCGGCCGACGGGTCCGCGACCGCAGCGGCCTCAACGGCGCCAGTCGCCAGCATCCCCTCCATCCGGTGGCGGCCGATCCAGCCGACGCCGAGAAAGCCGATACGCGGGCGGCGGGCGCCTGCCTCGGCGGCCGCGCGCTCCTGCACCAGCGCCTCGCTCACGGCGTCACCAGCGCTTTGAGGAAGCCGTCTGGGCGGTCCCGCGTGGCGTTCAGCGCCTCGTCCAGCCGGTCCAGCGGGTAGGTGTGGGTGTAGAGGCTGGAGGGATCCAGGCGGCCGGAGGCCACCGCCTCCACCGCCTCGCGGATGCCCTGGGCGTAGAGCTCGGGGTCACGCTCGTGGGCGTTGATCACGTCGATGCCGCGCCAGTTCCACAGCTGCATGTTCACCTGGCGTGGGCCGTCCTGGTGGTAGCCGGCGATGACCAGCTTGCCGCGCTCGCGGACCAGCTCGGCCGAAAGGTCCAGCGGCCACTGCTTGCCGACCGCCTCGATGACCCGGTCGCAGAAAATCCCGTCTGTGAGACGCTTCACGTCCTCGATGATCCGATAGTGGTCGTCCATAGGGATGGTCTCGGCCGCGCCCATATTGCGAGCCACGTCGAGTGAGAACGGCCGGCGGGAGATGGCGATGACCCGCGCGCCGGCGTCGCTCGCCAGCCGCGTCAGGATGGCGCCCAGAAAGCCGATGCCGACGATGGCCACCGTCTGGCCCGCGGCGATGTCGCTGCGCCGGAAGATGTTCATCGCGCAGCCCAGCGGCTCGCCCGGAAACGGCTTGCCGGCCAGGCTGTCCGGAAGGCGCACGATCGCGCCCACATCCGCGACGTCGTACTCGGCGTAGCTCTTGTAGGAGAGGGCCGCGACCCGGTCGCCGACCGCGTAATCCGTCACCCCGTCGCCCACCGCGTCGATGACGCCCCAGCCCTCATGGCCAAGGGCGCCGGGCTCGGTGGGAAACTGCATCCAGTCCGGCCCCGCCCAGGGGGTCAGGTTCGAGGCGCAGACGCCGCAGCCTTCCAGCTTCACCCGCACCTGCCCCGGGCCCGGCTCGGGCCGCTCGATCAAGTCCATGCGGATTTGCCCAGGGCCCGCCACCACCGCGGCCCTCATCCTGCCCGTCGCGATCAACGCCCTCACGCTCCTCGAAGAACCAGCCGCCCCGTACGGCTCAGCTCATCAATGCGTGACGGGCTTCTTTGTTCAGCCCCGCGCTTTGCAGGCGGCGGCAAGGCGCTCGGCGTCGCGTTGTAGGACTGGCTTCACCACGCTGGTCCAGATGACGTAGCCGCGGGCCGTCATGTGCAGGTTGTCTTCGACGAAGATGTCCTTCGGCCGGCCGGCCTCCAGCATCGGCTGGACGACGTCGATGAACTCGAGGTCGGCGCGGCGCGCGGACAGCTCGCGGATGCGGTCGTTGATCCAGCTCTGGGCGGCGAAGTGGTCCCAACGCAGCTTCGAGGGCTTGAGAGTGATGAAGTAGACCGGCGTGTCCCCCAGCGCCTTGTCCTTCAGCGCCAGGAACCGCTCGAAGTCGGCGACGACCGCGGCCGGGTCCTTGCCCGCGGCCAGGTCGTTCTCGCCGGCGTAGAAGACCACCGCCGCCGGCCGGTAGCGGCCGACCACCTGCTCGAACCAGTCGTTCACGTCAGCGATGCGCGAGCCGCCGAAGCCGCGGTTCAAGACTGGCAGCGGGGCGAGGTCCTGGCCCAGGGTCTTCCAGAACCGGATGCTGGACGATCCCGTGAAGACGATCTGGCAGGCCGGGCGCAACGCTAGCCTGTCCTCCTCGGCGAAGGCGGCCATCTGGTCGGCGAACCTCGCGGGGTCGGCGTCGCTCACACTCGAGACTGCGGCTGACGTCGGTTGCGCGGCGGCGGTCGCGGCCGAAAGCGCGAACACGGTCGCTACGGTCGCCGTCCACGCGGCGATGTTCCGCATCGATCTCTTCACGCCGGCCTCCCGTGATCCGCGCGCCCTGCACGCAAGCCTCAGTCTAGGCCACGAATGCGAACATCGGCCAGGACATCCGTCGCTTCGCGGAAAACGTGTGGCGCCGAAGAATCTTGGTTGCCAAGCTTTAGACGACGGTGTTCTGTTTCAAGTGACGATCCCGGGGCGAGATGTGCCGAAATCTTCGTTTGTGGAGGATACTTTCGCGCAAAATGGGCGCAAAGGGCGGCACGCCCTTTCGGGAGCGGCGTAACCTGTGGCGTCCCGCTCCGCCGCCTCGTTACCACTCGCCGCAGTTGCGGGATGGGTGCTGACGATGGCGCCGACGCACGGTGGCGCCGAGTCGCCGGACCTGACCTGGCAGGGCGCTGAACGCATCACGGTGTACTGCCGCACCGATTCGCCTGAACTCGAACAGCGCGACCTCTGCCGGCGCGTAGAGGCCCTCGCGGCCGAGCAGTCGCCGCTGCCTGTGAGGGCTCTGGCGCCCGGCGATCCCGACCTCCTCGCACCCCGCAGCGTCGCCCTGCTGGCCGACTTCGCCAGCCAGGACGGCGCGGCCGGACCGCTGCTGATCTTCACCTTGCGACTCTACCGACATGGCGGCGAGCCGGTCCTGTTCGGCTCGCGCCCCCGCGCCGCACCGCTGACTGCGGACGGCGCCTCGGGCGCGCTCGACCGGGAACTGCGGGCGGCGCTTTCCGAAATCCTTCCCAGGCGCGGCCCCACGCGTCCGGCGGGCAGGCCATAACCATCAAACACCTAGGGGTTGGAAACATGCCACTCGAACACTTCTCTCCCACGGTGATCCGTGACGACTACGGACTGCCGGTCGTCGATGCGGCGACCGGCCTGCGACTGGACATCAATGTCGACGGCCAGGGCGGGACGATCCGCGACAAGCCGGTGTTCACCGCCGATCAGGCGGCGGCCTACTTGAATCGCAACGGCGCCGGCTGGGAAGGCGCGCTGACCAACGAGACATGGCACGCACCGCACACGCAAGCGAGCGGCACGCTCACCTTCGGCTTCTTCGATCAGATCGCCGACACCTACGACGGTTATGTCAATTTCGCGGAGAACTACGCCTGGGACGAGTACTTCGGCTTTTCGGCCTTCAGCGCGGCCCAGCGCAGCGCCGCCCGCGAGGCGATCCAGGCTTGGGACGACGTCATCGCCTGGGACTTCGTCGAGAAGCCGAACGCCCAGGCGGACATCAACTTCGGCAACACCACCACGGGGCCGGCCCAAGCATGGGCCTACACGCCGTACGAATTCGCTGAGGCCTACGGTCCCGAATACGCCATTCACCAGCGCGCGGCCGGCGATGTGTGGGTGAACCCGGCGCAGCCCAGCAACCTCTCGCTTGACGAGGGCTTCTACGGCCTGACCACGCTGATCCACGAACTCGGCCATTCGCTCGGCCTCAGCCATCCGGGCGACTACAATTTCGGGCCGGGCTTCGACGTGAACTACGACAACGGCGCGGAGTATTACCAAGACTCCCACCAGTACACGATCATGTCCTACTGGGAGGCGCTCGAGACCGGCGCCCAGCACGTCGACTGGCGGACCTACACCTATTCCTACGGTGCGACGCCGAACATCCACGACATCCTGGCCGTCCAGCGCCTGTACGGCGCGGAGATGACCACCCGGACGGGGAACAACGTCTACGGGTTCAACGCCACCGCTGGTCCGGACGCGTTCGACTTCGTGAAGTCCCCGCACCCCGTGGTGACCGTCTGGGACGCCGGCGGGGTGGACACCCTGGACTTCTCGGGCTGGAACACGCCGTCGGTGATGGACCTCAACCCGGGCGCGTTCTCGAGCGGCGGCGGCACGGTGGAGTTCCTGACGCTGGAGCAGGTCAACGCCAATCGGGCCGCGCTCGGCCTCGCCCCCCGGACCCAGGCGACCTTCGACCTCTACAACAGTCTGTTCAAAGACGGGCTCGCCAACGGGCTGATGAAGGACAACATCTCCATCGCCTACGGGGTGACAATCGAGAACGCGACCGGCGGCGGCGGGGACGACACCATCAGCGGCAACTCGGTCGGCAATAAGCTGATCGGCAACGCCGGGGACGATCGCCTGGACGGCCGCGCCGGCGACGACACCATGACCGGCGGAAATGGGGACGACACCTACGTCGTCGACAGCCGCGGCGACCGCTTGATCGAGGTCGTGAACGGCGGCGGCTCCGACACCGTCGAGACCTCGCTCACCAGTTTCACCCTCGACGGCGCCTTCGAGAACCTGGTCTTCACCGGCGGACCCTCCGTCGGGACCGGCCACGGCGGCGACAACAAGCTGACCGGGGCGGCCGGCGGCGACACGCTGAACGGGGCTGCAGGTCACGACACCCTCTCAGGGGAGGGCGGCGCCGACCAGCTGAACGCTGCTTCCGGCGACGACCACCTGAAGGGCGGCGCCGGGAACGACACTCTGGATGCTGCGTCGGGCAATGATACGCTCGAGGGCGGCGAGGGCGACGACCGGCTGCTCGGCTCGTCGGGCTACGACAAGTTCGTCTTCAAGCCCGGCTTTGGCGACGACGTGGTCATCGGCTTCCAGCACGCTGCCGACGTGCTGGACTACTCGGCCCTGACGGCCGCCGGCCAGACCGCGGTCGGCAGCCAGGTGGGCGCCGATGCGCTGATCTCCTTCGGCGACGGCTCGTCCATCCGGCTCGTGGGCGTCGACCTCGACCACGTGCCGGGCTTCTGAGCCAGGCAGGCTCCGCCTCCGCCTGCAGCGGCGGAGGCGGGCGCCGCTCATGCTGGGCGGGTGCTTTCCGCCAGCCAGTCGAGATAGCCGGCGTCGCCGGCCACAACCGGGACCATCAGGATCTCAGGCGTCTCGTAGCTGTGCAGCGCCCGGATCCTGGCCCGGACCGGCTCGAACAACTCCGCCCGGGTCTTGATCAGCAGCAGCACCTCCTCCTCGCGCGCCAGCTCGCCCTTCCAGACGTAGCGCGAGGCGATCGGCGTCATCTGCACGCAGGCCGCCAGCTTCTCGGCCAGCAGCGCGGCGGCGATGTCCTCCGCCTCGGTCTCCGAGCCGGCGGTGGTGAAGATGGTGCAGGCGTCGCTCATCAGCTGCGGTAGTCGCCGTTGATGGCCACGTATTGCTTGGTCAGGTCGCAGGTCCACATGACCGCGCTGGCCTTGCCAACCCCGACCTCGACGAAGACCTCCAGCTCCTGGCCCTTCATGTAGGCGCTCATCTTGGCCTCGTCGTAGGTCGGGGAAACGAGCCCGTCCTGGGCCGCCCAGAGGTCGCCGAACTTCACGCTCATCCGGTCGCGGTCCACCGGCTCGTCGGCCCGCCCGACCGCCATGACGATGCGGCCCCAGTTGGCGTCCTCGCCGGCGAAGGCGGTCTTGACCAGCGGGCTCTCGCAGATGGTGCGGGCGATCTTGCGCGCGCTCGCCTGGCTCTCGGCGCCCGCGACGGTGACCTTGACGAATTTGGTGGCGCCCTCCCCGTCGCGGACCAGCTGCATGGCGAGGTCGAGCAGCACGCCTTCCAGCTTCTCGCGGAAGTCGGCGAGCCGCCGGTCGCCGGCCCGGCTGATCTTCGGCGCGCCGGAGGCGCCGGTGGCGAACAGCAGCAGGGTGTCGTTGGTGGAGCGGTCGCCGTCCACCGTCACGGCGTTGAAGGTGTTGCGGGTGTAGAGCGTCACCAGCGCCTGCAGGGCGGCCGGCGAGATGGCCGCGTCGGTGACCACGAAAGCCAGCATGGTGGCCATGTCCGGGGCGATCATCCCCGAGCCCTTGCAGATGCCGGCGATCCGCACCGAGACCCCGTCCACCACCGCCTCCGCGTAGGCCCCCTTCGGGAAGGTGTCGGTGGTCATGATGGCCCGGCCGGCGCCGGCCCAGCCGTCGGGCGACAGGCGCTGCTCGACCTCCGGCAGGCGGCTGGAGATCTTGCCGTCGTCCAGCAGCACGCCGATGACCCCGGTGGAGGCGACCATCACGTCCCGCTGGCGGCAGCCGAATCGCTTGGCCGCCGCCGAGGCCACCCGACGGACCGCGTCCGCCCCCGGCTTGCCGGTGAAGGAGTTGGCGCAGCCGGCGTTGACCACTAGGGCGCGCACATCCTGGCCCTTCGTGACGGCGAGCTGGCGCTTGCACCAGTCCACCGGCGCCGAGCCCACCCAGTGCCGGGTGAACACCCCGGCGGCGCTGGCGCCCTCCGGGAAGTGCATGACCATCAGGTCGTCGCGCTCGTGCTTGTAGAAGCCGGCCCGGCCGGTCGCGAGCTCGACGCCGCCCACCGGCGGGATCTGCGGGAACGGCACGGCCAGCGGCGAGACCGCCAGGCCCGGCTTGCCGGCGCCGGTGGCCGCCGGCTCGTCCGAGAACTGGCGCGAGGCCTTGTCGGCGCGCTTCAGGGCCGCGCGCTTCAGGGCCGAGGTCAACGGGTCGAGCGCCCGTTCCAGCGCCTCGCCCATGGCCTCCACCGGCTTGGGCGCGGGCGCCTTGGCGCGGGACGGCGACTTGGCGGGTTTGCGGCTCACTTGCTGGCCCCCTCGGACTTCGGCGCTGGGGCGGCCGGCGCGGCGTCGGCCGGCTCGGGCGCACGGCCCGGCGCGGCCTGCGCCCCCCTCAGCGAATACTCGACCTTGTTCTGACGCTTGGCCCTGTCGCGCAAGCTCTCAATCAGCTCGCGAATCTCGCCGTAGGTCAGGAACCGCACGATCTGCGGGCGGGCGGCGTCGAGGGTGATGGGCGCCTCGACGCGCCGGTCCTCGACCCGCACCAGGGTGAAGCCGCCCTCCACAGGGAACGGCCCGACCAGCTCGCCCGGCTTGGCCGTGCGGAGCGCGGCCTGGTAGGCCTCGGGCATCACGTCGGTGGTGAAATAGCCCAGGTCGCCGCCGTTGAACCGCGTCGCTTGGTCGGTGGAGCGCTCCATGGCCAGCGCCTCGAACGAGGCGCCCGAGGCGACCAGCTTCTTCACCGCCTCCGCATCCGCGGCCGTTGCGACCACGATCTGGCGGGCGCGGATCTCCTCCGTCCGGGGCGCCTTCAGCTGCTCCTCGTAGGCCTGCCGAACGGCCTTGTCGTCGACGTTGTCGGACACCACCCGCTCGACGAGCAGATCGGCGAGCGCCCGCTCGCGCGCGGCGGCGAGGCGGCGCTGGCCCTCGGGGCTCTTGTCGAGGCCGCGCCGCTGGGCCTCGGCGGCCAGCAGGCGCTGGTCGATCACCTGGTCCAGCACCCGGCGGAACATCTCGGACGAGACGTCCAGCGGCTCGCCCTCGCCGATCAGGCCCTGGGCCACGGCCTCGCGCTTGACGTCCGACGCCCAGACGGCGCGGTCGTCGACCTTGGCCACCGCCACGTCGTTCGCCTCGGGCGGCCGGTCGGCCCCGCGGCGGTCGCCGCAGCCGGCGAGCGCGAGCGCCAGCCCGGCCGCCAGGGCCGCCCGGCGCCAGGCGGTGTAGGGCGGGCTTCGCCGCATTGATCCGATCCCCTTGGCCGGCCGAAACCGCGTCAGGCCGCCGCATCCGTCCCTAGCCATTTCGCCCGCGGGATGCAAAGGTTGCGGCCCTCTAGATCCGCACGGCCCGGCCAAGGGTCCGGCGACCATCGATTTTGAACGGAGGACAATTGCCCATGCGTGAAGCCGTAATCGTTTCCTACGCCCGCACCGGTCTGGCCAAGTCGCAGCGCGGCGGCTTCAACATGACGCCGACCGTCTCGATGGCCGCCCATGCGGTGAAGCACGCCGTGGAGCGCGCCGGGGTCGAGAAGGATGCGGTCGAGGACTGCTACATCGGGAACGTGGCGCACGGCGCGGGCAACCTGGGCCGCCAGACGGCCCTGCTGGCCGGCCTGCCGATCACCACCTCGGGCGTGACCGTGAACCGCTTCTGCTCCTCGGGCCTCAACACCATCGCGCTGGCGGCCAATTACGTCCGCAACGACGGCGCGAACTGCGTCGTGGCCGGCGGCGTCGAGAGCCTGTCCTTCCCCGGCGGCGGCGGCAGCCGCGAGAACAACGACCCGCGCCTGGTGCAGATGTACCCGGCCATCCACATGCCGATGATCGACACCGCCGACGTGGTCGCCGAGCGCTACAAGATCAGCCGCGAGTACCAGGACCAATATTCCTACGAGTCCCAGCAGCGGATGGCCGCGGCCCAGCAGTCCGGCAAGTTCAAGGACGAGATCGTCCCGATGTCCACCAAGATGAAGCAGGTGAACAAGGAGACGAAGGAAGAGACCATCGTCGACTACGTCGTCGATCGCGACGAGTGCAACCGGCCGGACACCACCATCGAGGGCCTGGCCAAGCTCCAGCCGGTGCGCGGCGAGGGCAAGTACATCACCGCCGGCAACGCGTCCCAGCTGTCCGACGGCGCCGCCGCCGTGGTGATCATGGAAGGCAAGGAAGCCGAGCGCCGCGGCCTTGAGCCGATGGGCATTTTCAAGGGCTGGGCCGTCGCCGGCTGCGAGCCGGACGAGATGGGCATCGGCCCGGTGTTCGCCATCCCGCGTCTGCTCGAGCGGCACGGCCTGCGGGTCGACGACATTGATCTTTGGGAGCTGAACGAGGCCTTCGCTAGCCAGTGCCTCTACAGCCGCGACAAGCTCGGCATCGACCCCGAGAAGTACAACGTCAACGGCGGCTCGATCGCCATCG